>JAYTIE010000266.1:0-7480 GCA_043732015.1 Elusimicrobiota bacterium
GGATAGTTAGCGGCCTCCCAGGCGGTGTCGTGCCAGAACTGGATCGCCATCGCTGCAACTGCGAGAGCCCGTTCGGATTCGATCGAGGTTTCATACTCCCGGTCGCCGGTCTCGCTCATCCAGGCGGCCCGGCGGGTCTTGTAGGCCTGAGGAAAATCCGGCCGGGCGATGCCGTCCGTTTTTCCTCCGCCAATCACCGTGACGAATTCCGGTCCAATCATCTGAACCGCCTGCGAATCGAAGGCGGGATTTTTTCGATTGAGGCGCCTTCCTGGTTCCACCGTGTAGATCGTGGCGGTGCCGTCGAGCGTCGCGACGGTTCTGCTTTCGGAAACACGTGAGATGGGCAATCCACTGCCGCCGTTGGCGATCAGAATTCCGTTGGGCAGCAGGATCTGGCCGATGACCGCATCAAGGACCGTGGACATCATTTGTCCTTCGGTCATTGGAATCTTCATCAAGTAATCCGGTAATCTGAGGAGCCGGGCGCGACTGTCAGACCTCAACTTCTGAAGGAAGAGTTGAATTTCGGCTGTCGACATGACTCTAAGGGCATCGTCCCCCATGCTCGCCTCGGTGCCCGAGAAGAAGATGGGAAGAAGATTGTTGAGATACCAGTCCTCCAGCTCATCCTGTAACACCGGTTGGACCGCCTCGGGCTCGGGCCCATCAGACTGGCCAGTCATGAAGACGGCGGGAAATCCCTTCTTGATCTTGTCCCAGGCGGACTCCTGAGGTTCCCCAAATTGGTTCCCATCGCCGATTCCGGCCATCGCATACGCGAACTGCGGCGAGCGCGGTCCGTTGTTGTACCACCAGGCCATGAAGGCGGCGATGGCGCCGCCGTAAATGAGGACCGTAAAGAAAATCATCTGCGCGATCGCGGGAGAAATGGTGGCGGTCGCGAGGAAACGTGCGATCACGAGAGCGACGCCAATCGCGGCAGCCCCCATGGCCACGTGCGTGGGTGACCACTCGAACCGGCGGGTATCTTTCGCCGAACGAACCCAGTCGATCTCGGCGTAGCGGTCCTTCCCGTTGGAGAGCCGGCCGCGAACCGCGTCGGGCGTCACGGAGGTGAGCCGGAGCGTCGCGCCAAGACGGCGCGCCAGGTTTCCGGCGAACGCCAGAAAGCGCGCGGGCGCGGCCTCGCGCGTGGTCCGGCCGCGAAGCGCTTCTTCCGTCACTGTGGCGGCTGCGAGCTGAACCATCTGAAGCGGGGTCGCCACCTGCGGCGCCAGGAAAAGGCGCTCCTGCTGGAAAAGATTTTCGAGCGGGGTTTTCTCCCGCAGGAAGACCGAGAGATACGCCGAACCGTCCACGCCTTCGACATGAGTCAGCTTCGGGACGAACGTTACGACGGTAGCGCCGGCCTGGGCCAGCCGGTCGTCCACGCCGCGGGCGTGGAATCCGCCGGTCACGAGCGCCGACGCCGGCTCCTTGGTGCCGCGAAGCGCGTTGATCATCCGGCTGGCCATCAAGTCATCGCGGCGTTCCGCTTCCACATAAAATGTTTCGAACGGCCGCCAGAGATCCGCCGACGCCGCGCCGCGCGCCTTCACATACGCGCGCCATTCATCGGCGCCGAGTCCGAAGGTCACGAGTTTTTCCCTCATCCGGAGAAGGCGTGAATCCGAAATCAGTTTCCGGTCGCGGTCCGATGAGGCCAAGGTGCCGTACACCGCCGTTTCGCCCTGACGGACTTCCGAGAGGAGCGCCGCGGAATCCAGCCGGTCGGCCTCCAGCACATAGCGGACATAGCCCGACATCATCGGGAAGCGCGCCAACTCAACGCCGGAGCACTGACAGAGCCGCATGACCTCGCCGTAGAATTCCGAGGTGGACAGTTGCCCCGCCCGGTACGCGATGGCCTTCTGAATCAGGTCCTGCGCGGCGGCGTCCGTGAGGTGCGGCGCCAGCGCCGCGAGGAGCTGAGCGCGCTCGCGCTCAATACGGGAGAAATCGAGATGGGATTCCATGTCGCTGGCGACGGAGAATCGCTGAATTTCCGCCCTCGGGAACAGCGATCGCGCCGAGAATTTTAGAAGGAGCGCCGCGTAAACGGCGAGCGTCATTTTGCCGGCGGCATAATTGTCTGCGGCCGCGTCAAATTCCGCGAGTTCGGCGCCGAAGGTGGCCGGCTTTTCACCAGCGAGCCGCGCTCTTTCCCTTCGGATCGCCTGTTCCACCTCAGCGCGGCGCGTCTCAGCTTCCCGGTAGGCCGCGCGGTCTCCGAAATAGGCGCGCGCGTCGTCGACGCCTACGAATCGTGAGGAACCGGGAGACAGGAGCGCCGCATGCAGCGGCGCGGAGATTTCGCCCGCCTTCAAAAATGTTTCCGCGACCGCCGACAGAGAAGCCGGGTCCGCTTTTTCGGAGAGAGACGATGCGTCGATCGGTTCAAAAGCGCCTTCAATACCGATGGTCCGAACGCCCGAGCGCGTGATGAACTCACGAATCGCGGCGCTGATGTTCCGCTGCGCCTCTTCATTGCGGTGGATGTCCTGGATATGGACGACAACCTTCCCGGCGAGCGGCTGACGGGTGATCTTGGGGTCCTTGTCCGGGCGCGCCACGGACCGGATCGATCCGAAGCTGAGCGGGATGGAAACACGGTTGTTCATCACCGGCAGTTTCGGGGAAGGCCGGCCGGGGATCAGCGCCGGAAGGGTGGAAAGCTTTTCGGCGGCCCGGAGACGAACGTCAATTGGTGGCGCGCCGGCGGGCAACGAGGCGAACTGAACCCGGGCGGAATTCCGGCTTTCCCACACGCTGGCTTCCAGGTGGTACCCCAGAAAAACGTTAATAAGGATCGCCGCGGTGAGCGCGACTCGAATCGACCGGATGAAAACGCGTTTACGCATTGGGAAAGCGTACCCGGAGGCATGAAAACTTCGCTTTAGGAATCGTCGAAATTTTCAGGTAGCCGTGTAACGGAATCGTTACGACTTCCCGGCCCAAAATGGCCGCCGGCGTCCCGTTGGCGGGCAACGCCGGGAAAGAGCTTCCGGCGGAACGTGAAAAAACAAGCATATCCTGCGATTCGATTCATCGGAACGCCCCTTCGGCTCTGTTATAATCCGACCATGAGAGCCAAAGAGTTTGAAGTGCGCGCCATGCTTCTGCTGGTCATCGTTGCCGAGACAGCGGGCATCGGTTTCCTGGTCTACAAACCGAAACCCGCGGCCCGGTCTGAATTTTCCGTTCAGCCCGGATCCAGAATCAGCCTGCTCATCGACGGAGAACGGTTTCCGGTCGACGCGTCGTCGGGGCAGAAGGTCACGATGACCGTCGAGAACAACAAGAAAGCGCCGCCCATGCCGCCGTCCAAACCGGTCATCAACCTGACCGAAGAACAGGAAAAAATGACGCGGGTTCGGGAGCCGCGCTTCCGGTTTTATTTTGACGACCCGAAAGAGCTTCGCTGGTTTTTTCTGGAACAGAAACTCGAGAAGCTTCGTGGAAACGATGAATGGGCCACGATTGAAAATGTCCTGAAGTGGACGCGCTCGCAATTCGAGCCGGCAACCCCCGGGACCTACCCGACCCAGAACGCGATGAAGCTTCTCCCGATCCTGAAAAGCGGCAAGGAAAAAGGCGGGGCCGCGCAATATTGTTTCATCCTGGTCCAGTCCCTGCAGGCGATGGACTTCAAAGCGCGATACGTCACGTTAAATGGACATGAAATCTGCGAAGTGTGGTCGGAAAAAATGCGGCGCTGGATCGCTCTTGATCCTCTGAACGCGGCCTACTTCGAAGACCTCCATGGCAGGAAACTTTCAGCGGTCGAGGTGTACAAAAATCGCGATGGGCTGAAGGTCCTCTCGGAGATTCCGGACCTTGATTCCAAGTCCCTGGCCAGCGCCTATCGCGTGCTGAAATACTGGCTCCGCAACGACCTTTACACCACCGCCATCAATCCGATGGATCTCGATCTTTACCGGGTCCGACTCGTGCTCGATCCGGCCGATTTCGAATCGATCAAACCGTCCGTGCTGTGCACCGTGTTTACCGACGAACTTTACAGTCGGCCGGAACCGAACCGGAAGCCCGCCGGCGCGGCCCAATAAAAATATCCTTCGTCCCGCCCAAGCCAGGTCATGCGAAGTTTAAATGCGCATGCTACAATGGCGCATTCGCATCGCAGCGCCGAGGTAGCTCAGTTGGTAGAGCAACGGTTTCGTAAACCGTAGGTCGAGGGTTCGACTCCCTTCCTCGGCTTCTTTCTTTTCCCGCCTAGAAATCAACTCGATTCCCGCCTTCAGCCGTTACAGTTCATTTTCCCGAAGTTAATGAGGATTTAAGGCGGGACCCATATCATCCTTATGATTGCCTCCAAGAGGCATGACCGGATGAAACGTTCTCTCTCATCGATTTCAGCCTATCGGCGAACCGGAATCCGGTTCACCGCGGCCCTTCTGTCGGCGATCATGCTTATGCAACCGCTGCTCGCGGACGTCTCGCAGGCCGATCTCTGGAAAGACCGGCGCGCCGCTGCGGCGCCGAGAATCCTCGCTTCCCTTCCGGCGACACCGATCCCGGCGCTATCGTCCGCATCACGCATACCGCTCGCAAGTTTGCCCGCGCACACCGGACAGGGCCTTCCTTTCGCCTCAGCGATTTCTCCTGAACTGGGCCGCGTCTCGCGCGTGATCAACGGAAGCGGCCAGCGTCACGCGCCTGTCCTTTTCATTCAGGATGTGCACGGATCGCTGGAGGCCCAGAAAAATATCCGGAACGCGGTCGCCGGACTTCTGGCTCAAACCCAGACGCCGGTTCTCGCGCTTGAAGGCGCGTTCGGCCCGATTGATCTGGCGCGCTATCGGAACTTCAGCCGACGCGACGTGATCGCTTCGAGCGCGGATTTTCTTTTCTCCGAACTCAGAGTGTCCGGTCCCGCGCACGCGGCCCTGGCGGCAACGCGCGGCGAGGTCTGGGGGATCGACGACGCCGATCTCCACGCCCGCAACGTCGACGCTTACCTCGCCGCGTCGAAGCGGACGGCGGCGACAAAGGCCGTACTGTCGAACGCCAGCGGAAAACTCGAGGTCGAAAAGCAATCGACGTTCTCACTCGCCCTCCGGACCTTCGACCACGTTGTCACCGAATTCCGAGGGGGCCGCGCCGCGCTCAGCACCTACGCCGAGGCATTGGCCGCGGCTGACGATAAAGGCGCGCTGACCGCATTTCGCGAAGCGGCGAGGCTGGAAGGCACGATCGACTTCAAGCGAGTCGAGGCCGAACGTGCGCGCCTGCTCGAGAGGCTCGTGGCCCGGACCACGCCCGCGGAGCTGACATCGCTCGCTGCAAATGCCGTCGCGTTGCGAACGGGAACGATGTCACCGGCCGATTTTTACCGCGCGTTCGGAACGCTTTGTGAAGCTCATGATATTTCTCTCTCCGCCAGTCCGGCCTTTGAAGCCTACGCACGTTATGTCGCGCTCGCGGAGTCCATTGACGGTACCCGACTCTGGAGCGAATTTGCTTCGCTGGAACGCCGAACCTACGAGAAGCTCGCGCGCACCCCGGCGGAATCTGAACTCGTCGCGCGCTCCCGGGCCGCCGGTCTCGCGGAAAAACTTTCCGACTTTTCGCTGACGCCAGAAGAATGGGCCGAGTGGAAGGCCGGCGCCCGTGCGCAATCTCCAACGGACCTCAACGCGTTCGAGGATTTTTACCGGGCCGCGGAACTTCGTGATGGCGCCATGGCCGCAAACGTGGCAAGACTTCCGGACGCCCCAATGATTCTGGTCGCGGGCGGCTTCCATGCGCACGGCCTGGCCGACGCGCTGGCCGCCACCGGCCGAACCGTCATTGTCTGGACCCCATCCGTGAAAGTTGCCGATGCGGGAACGACGGCGAAAGCGCTGAGCGTGTTCGCCCGTGAGAAGACGCCACTTGAAGAACTCTTTCAGGGACAGAAGCTTTTCCTCGCGGATCTTCCGTTCCGGGGATTGACCGACCTGCCGCCGCTCGTCGCCGCCTTGTCGCCCGACCCTCAGGCGGCGATCGACGAACTTCTTCCGGAGTCCGGCACCGTTGCCCGGGTGTCGCAGTATGAAGAAGTAGCCCAAGTGGCGCTGACGCGAAACGGAAAGACGACGGAAACCGATGTTCGCCACCGCGGCCTCCGCATTCTTGGATCCAAACCGGGGAAGTCTCCCACGGTTGGCCGAATTGCCGGCGATATTTATGAGCGGCTGGCGCGCCGGTCGACGGCGCTCAGCGCGTCCTTCGCCAGTGCCGTTGGAGGGGCACAGGAGTTCGTAGCGCGGGTTGCGCTTGGCGGTGTAGCCGGTCTTATCGCAACAGCCTTAGCGGCGGCGGGCGCCACGACGGCGGCGGTGTTGGTTCTCCCTGCGTTTGCTCTGGTCTACGCGCTGGTCTTCGCGACCGTGGAACACCCGTACGGACGTTTCATGAACGAAATTTCCGTTCGCCGGTTGTCGGGTGAACACCGCATCGTGCTTGCTGCTTTCGCCGCGGCCCTGGGAATGGCGCAAGTCGCCTTGTTTGACCCAACGTCTCTGACATTCCTGTCTCTAACCGTTTCATCGGGATTGCTTGGACTCGCGCACGCTTTCTTCAGCATCATGCTCGCTACTGTCGGTCTCCCATTCTCCATGGCCGGCCAAGCGCCGGACCCGGCGCGCATCGACACGATCATCGCCCTGCGCGATGCGGAACTTCCCGCGATCCGCGCGAAGGACGAAGGCCAGTTTCTCGCAGCCACGGCGGCGTTCCGCGGCGAAGCGGCGATCGGCGAACTGACCACTGAGAAACTTGGAACCGCCGTCGCCCTTTTCTCCTCGGCGGTTGAACGCGCCCTGCTGGATCCGCGCACGGACCCGGAGATAGCCGCCTACGTGGGTGGAATGCCGACGCGGCGGCAGATTGAAGCCGCGATTTCCCTCCTGGGCAAGCGCACCATCGCCGGCCTGAGACCATCGGAAGGAAAGACTTTGACGGTCGTTCTCGCTTCTTTCTTCCAGATCTCTCTCGGCCGCCGCGTGGAAGTTCATGACTGGAACAGCGCGCTGACGGCGCGCGACGCGCAGGTGTCCGGCGCCGTTCTCTCCCGTCTCGGCCTCAAGGTCTCGGCGTTCGTCGGAACCCGGCTCACCGAGTTTGACATCGAGGGCTCTCGTTCGCGGCGCATCCAACCGCATCTCGCCAACGTCACGTCTGACGGCACCATCCGGGGCCGACGGGACGCCATCCGCAAGATGTACGCGGACTCGAACGTGGTCTACGGGCCCTACGACACGATGATCTATCACTGGATGGACGACTGGTTCGGTTTGACCAACGGAAATCTCCACCCGGCGCCGCAACCGGACTGGGTTTTCGTCGAGGAATCGGACACCCCACTTCTTGACACGCAGGGGGACCCGCTCGTGATCGCCCGCCGCGTCTACACACTGAACCGTCAACGCGAAGAAATGTACAAACGCATCTACCGGTTCGCCGAAAACCTTGA
>JAYTIE010000267.1:0-7467 GCA_043732015.1 Elusimicrobiota bacterium
CACACTGGCAGGCACGGTCGTGATCTTCACGCTCTGGAACGCCCAGGACGGAGAGGCCGATGCGACAATGGCCGCAGCGGCAATTACCATTCCTGCTAAGTACTTCTTCATATTACTTCTCCTGTTTGGGGCACATGGCACCCCACTTTTTTAGGCGTTTGAATTTTCAGCGGCAGACACTTTATGCCCGCACACCGGCTCTCGCTCGATCTGTCGAGCCGGTTGTGCGTGGTGAGCCACAACCGTCCCGTTCGCGTGTGGCCGGGGCGGTTGCTGCCCCCCGACACAATCGTATAACGAGCTGCTAGAAGGGAAAACGCCAAACCCTTCTTTAATCCGTTGCATTGGATTAAAACGATGACGTGATCGACACACGGTGCGTCCCGTTGGTGCCGTCCACGTTCAGAGGCCAGATGAGCGCGTAGTCGAGCTTCATCTTCAACCGGCCGAACAAATCAAATTGATAGCCAACTCCACCCGCGAGTTCGTCGGCGTTTCCACCAACGCGCAGAACCAGCGTGTCAGGAGCCACCCAGGCTTCCCAACCGCCGGCCACCAGCGTGCGGCCGTTGCGACGGCTCAGCTCCACCGACGGGTTAAAGAGGGGGAACGCTGAATGCCTATACGCCGCACCGACGCTATAGCGTGCGGGCACCCGGTCACTCTCGGCAAGGCCAATGTTGGGGCTGGTCACATTCTGCCCGGCGGCGCCGAAGCGGAGGCCCGGAAGAAGGCTGAAGTTGGGCTGAAAGAGAAAACCCACGTCGCCGGTAACGGCCGAGGAGTCCCGCCCACCCTTGAAGACGGGGTCCTGGTCAGTTCTGGAGTCCGTGGAGAAGGACCGGCGGAGCATCTTGATGTTGCCGCCGTAGGAAAGGATCGGGCGGTTTGAAACGGCATCAAACTGATAGGAATCGGCAGCTGAAAGGGAGAAGGTGTCTTCGCGGTAGAGGCTGGAGGCAACGAAATTGGACCAGGAAATCGCATAGCTCCCGTAAGCGCCGTCTTTGATCTTGGGGGCGTAGCTGAAGTAACCAAGGCCCAGGTTTGAGGTGTCCGACTGGCCCACGTGAAGGGTGAGACCCGTGTACAGCTTGGCGTACATGAAGGTCATTTCGCTGTCAGTCATCAGGCTGAGACCCGCAGGATTGTAGGCAGGGGCATTGGAATCGTCTGAAACTGCGGTAAAAGCGCCACCAAGGGCCGCCGGACGGGCTCCCCAGAGGTTTTCCTGGAAAGCGGCAGAAGAGCTAATCGGCCAGGCAATGACAGTGAGCAATAAGACAGCGATAAAACAGAGTGTTTTATACGCTGACTGCGCGCTCGCCATTGAGTGCGGCTGACTTTTCATCATTCTTCCTTTGCCGAAGTTGGCACTCGTGATTCTCATCACGCCAATCGTACCGCACCCACCCTTAAAGGGACCTTAAGGACGGGTCAACAACATGTAAAACTTCTACACGCGTATGACGCGATACGATGTACGAAGAGCTCGTCGCGGAGATCTTGCAGGTTAGGGGTAGGGATGATCTTCAGACTGCCGCACGTGTCCCACACTCGGGACAAGGCTTGTTACTAAAACGTTCGAATTGGGATCAAGAGAATTTTTGGCGAAGATTTCCGACGGTAGACAGGGGTGGGAATCAGGCCGATTTTTCAACCGAATTCGCGATCGTCCGGTAGAAACAGAACGATCCGCGGTTGTTTTTCTTGGCCCAGTACAATGCCTTGTCTGCAGCTTCAATCAAGTCTCTCGAATTGCGTGCATCAGAGGAGTACATGGCGGCTCCCATGGTCACTTTTATGTTCAAAACGGTGCCATCCGGGCAGGTGACGGTGGACTTGTTTAGAGCGTTGAGGAGCCTTTCCCCCATCAGCCAGGCCTCTTGCTCGGTAATTTCAGGCAAAACAAGCACGAATTCGTCTCCACCGTAGCGGGCAGCCAGGTCAATTCGACGTATATTGGCGCGGATATTCTGCGCCAGGAGCTCCAGGACGCGATCGCCCAGCAAATGACCATGCTGATCGTTCAACTGCTTGAACTTATCCACGTCCATCATGACCAGGGCAATGCTGTAGGAGTAACGGTCCGCGCGGTCGATCTCTTCTTTCAGGCGCTGCTGGAAGTACCTGTGAACGTAAAGTTTGGTGAGACCGTCGGTAATGGCCTGCTGTTCGATGTCCTCGAAAAGCCGCGCGTTCAGAACCGCCATGCCGATCTGGCTGACCAGAGCGCGCAGCGCTTCCAGTTGCTCTTCGTCCATGAGTTGCTGACTCAAAAGATTGTCGACGGCGATGCAACCCAGCGCCTGATTGTTGACGGACAGCGGTATATACACGACACGCCCGCCGACAAGGTGAACCGTCGGATCGGATCCGTGGGCCATCACGGTGTCGACGAGAGAGTTTACGCCCCGGCGAAGCGGAAAACTTTCTCCCGCGAGATCGAGCAGACGGTCGGGAATCATGAGTCCCATCGCGCCATCGAGTTTGGACCCTTCGGGATCAACGAGATAAAAACGGATGCGGTCAAAGCCGAGATTGTGGACGATGCTGCGCGACACGGCCTCAAGCATGTCCTTGAGTCGCGGGCGCTCGAACACAGCCGTCGCAACTTCCGAGGCGGCTTGCAGATATTGCGCGCGCTTCCGGTGTTTCTCATCGCGGGTCAGCTGCTGAATCTTGATCGAAAGAATGTCGGCGATGTCTTCCAGCAGCGGATATGAACGCACCGTGGCCGGACCAGGATGGGCAATCAGTGGCGTCAACGGCATCATGACGCTGCCCTTCGGCAGCGGCGTCTGGCGTTCAATACGAACGGCGCCAATCAGATCGGGACCGGAGCGCAGAGGAATGAAAGCGGTCCACGGTTTTTTCTTCGAGACCACGACGGGGCGGCGCTCATTGAGGAGCGGGAAAAGGGGGCTCGCGGAATCAATGATGATCTCTTCCTCTCCTTCCATGAGCGCGCCGTTGTGCAGGACGTACTGCATCGAAAGACAGTTCCGCTGTGGGTCCCACCAAAAAAGGCCCACATTCTGCAGGCGTAGACGGCTGATCAGATATTCGAGTCCGTACTCCAGCGTGCCCTCGAGACCGAGAGGCGAGTTGGTGAGCTGGTTCTGGAATTTCCGGAGGAGATCCTCGTAGGCGAGAAGAGCTCGAAACGCGGTCATGCGGCCCTCCCGGAATTCCGCGTGCCGTAGCGGTGGATCGAAAGCAAGGCCTTGATCTCCGTGTTTGCCGCCGCAATCTCCTGCTGCAGACGCTTCGGGCCGTATCCGCCCTCGCGAATGGAAGAGAGAACGCGAGCACCCATCTTGTAGATGATCTGCTCGATGGAACCCAGCTCGATGACGCGCGGAAGGCGGCGCGCATGGCTGAAGGAATTCAGGAAAACGTGATGGGCTTCCGGATGCTTCGCAAACAGTTCTTCGAGTCCGACGAGTCGGGCCGGGAGCGCGCCGATCGCTTTTGCATGGCGAATCTGCCGGGCGGGATCGTTCAGGAAGCGAATGAATTCCCACGCGAGATCCTTGTTCTGACTGGCGCTGGAGACGCCGAGGTTACTGCCACCCAGAAACGTGTAGCGGCCATGGGGACCCGCCGGGAGCGGGGCGACGCCAAAATTATTCGCAACTTCTGCGTTGGCGAGCGGGCTCTCGGGATTCAGATAGGTCTCCGATGGCCAGCTCCCGGTGAACTGCATCGCATAGTGTCCGCTGAAAAAATTTCCAACCGGCAAAGCGCTGTTCGGAATCGGCATGTAGCCGTTCGAGACCAGATCGAAGTAGAAAGAGCTTCCCGTCAGGAATGACGGCTGGCTGAGCGGCGCTTCGGCGGTGTCTTCCGCGTAGAAATCTCCCCCCGCTTCCCACACCCATGGCGCCAGGTCGTGCATCAGAACACCGGGTTTCTGACCGGGGATGCCCAGCGGCGCAATAATCTTCGCGAGCTTGCCGCCCTTCTGAATTCCACGGAGAAGCTCCGAGCACGTACGGTTGAAACCTTTCCAGTCATCAAGCCAGCGGGGATCGATGCCCAGAGACGCGAAAATATCCTTTCGGTAGAACAGCACGCGAATGTCGATGAACCAGGGGACGCACTGCGGGGACGCATCTCCCAGTGTGATGCCAGAAGCATCTTCGAGACCGGGCGTCGCTGGCACGCGCTCAAGGGCGCCGAGATAGGTGAGCGTGGTGACCCAGGTGGTTCCGACCTGAAGGACATCCGGAGGGGATTTTACGTTCCGAGTCTTCACGACCTGCATCACGCGGTTCCAGGCGAGAGACCAGGGATGCACCGTCAGCCGCACCTTCACGTCCGGATGTTCAACTTCAAATTCGTCCACGAACGCCTGTAAAATCGGACGCGTGGCAAAGCCCGCGTTCGGCATGACCCAGAAGTTAAGTTCTGTTTTCGTGTGACGACGAACAATCATAAAGGGATATTAAGAAAAATTAAAACGTTTTAATAGATTTTTTTCAGAGAATTCATGCCTATTTTTCCCATCGAATTGCATCCACATCAAACGTAGTGTTCGCCGGACAATTCTGCAACGTGATTATAAAAGGAACATGGAGCGCGGCGGTGTTCACAAAGGGCATCGGCCCGACAGCCTCGAAATCGGATCTCAGGATTCTGATCTCCTGCCAATCCTCGGACAATCTGTTGAGACCGTGCGTTGACGTCAAGGTAATGCCCCTCTTCACCGCAGCTTGATCTTCAAGCTCTATCACCACGTTCACAGGCGGCGGGCCCAGACCGCCCGTGTGATTGATTCGCAGAGCAAAGTTCAATGAGGTATAGGCCTGCACATTTACATTCGTGGGGGATCCCGTCAGCACGATTCCCCAATACATATTCGACCCGGCGACCGTCGAAACGATCCGGAAGTACTTGAGACCCTGAGGCGTGTATCCCGTGTTCAGCTCAGAGGAACTTCCGATATTGAACGTGCCGCCGTCAAAAATAGGGTTCGCACCAACGAGGTTCGTGTTGTTCGGGAACAGGGAATCGGAGTAAACCTCGAGAGACGTCGAGTTCGCGGTCGACGTGACAACAGCGATTTGAGCCCGGGCCTGGGTTCCATCATAGGTGGCGATCACGGTTGAATCTCCCAGCTGGGTCGAGCTGAAGTCGACTTCACGGCCGATGTTGGTGGAAAGGGATCCGACGCCGGACACTTCCCAGGTCGGATTGACATCGGACGTTCCGGAAAGAACACGAAGCGTCACCGTGCTCGTCCGGATTACCGTCGACGTGGGCGGAGAGATGCGGAAATCGAACTCGTTCGACGTCAGTCGCTTCTTATGACGGCATCCGGTCACGGCGCCCATGACCGAGAGGCCGGCAAGAAGGGAGAGGGAAAGAAGTATGCGACGTGACATCAGAACCTCTTCCGCCATTCTACTTCAGCGCCGTCCGGAAGGAGCGCCACATCAACGCTGCGTGCCTGCGACCAAAGCGGGTTGTAAGCGTTGTGATAAGCGTCCCAGATCGTATAGCCCCAGAGCAGGAAAGCGGCGCCGCCGAGAACTTCACTCTGGGTTTTCTGGCGCTGATAGTCGTCAAATTTGGAGCCGTTACGGACCCCGTCAGACTGGTATTCGTCGTACGAGCTGTTGGCCGCGTGGCTGAGCCGGACAGCGCCGTACACGCCACCCACAACGACGATGAAAAGGGATGTCGCCTTCACAGGCTGGCGGTTGAACCACTGCCCCCATCCAGGAACGATGGCCGAACGGATGCCGGCGTTAAGAGGCGAATGATTCGAGAGCTCGATGGCGTGATACTTGATGTCCGCGGCTTCGCCCTTCACACCGAACACGCGGTCCATGACGGCCTTCGCTGCCTCGCCGATCACGCTGGTCTGCGACGGCTCGAAACCCCCGCCGCCGTAATCCTCGGCGCGGAGCGGACCTGCCAGCAGCGGCAACGCCGCGAGAGAGCAAAGGATGAATTTCGATTTAACGTTCATACTGGATGTCATCGATGAAAACGGTTCCGCCCTCGCCCGCGAGCGTCGTGCGGGGCGCCTGGTCATACTGAATGGAGATGGTCAGGAAAACCTTCACATTGCTGAACTCCTGAGATGGAACCGGCAGCGTAACCTTCTGCCAACCCGCGGCGAGAGACGAGCCTGAAATTTCGGTGCGCGCGGCCGTGTTGCCCCCGGCGCCATCGTCGGGGCCTTCAATTCTCAAAACGTTGTTGTCCGAGAGGTTGCCTCGCACCCAAAGCGTTACCTTCGTGTAGGCCGGGCCAGAAAAATCTTTTGCCGCCGCCGAGGCCACGGTCGTCGCGTCCACCGGGACAGTGAGACTGAACCCGGCGAACAGATGCTGGTAAGCCGGCGGGGTCAATTGATCGCTGAAAACGTCCTGGCCGCTCCACGTGTAGCGAATCTGGGTGGTTGTCCTCCGGGGATCACTCCGGTCGGAGAAATCGATGGTCTGGTTCTGGCCACCGGGGATGAACCCGACGCCTCCGCCCGTTTTCAATTCGTCGTCATAAAGAACAAAGGTTCCGCTCGACTGTGGTACCGCGCCTTCCGGAACCGGATTCGTCAGCCGCTCGATGGGATTGCGACGGCAACCGCCGGCCACAAACACCAGCATGAGAAGAGCGGCCATTTTTTTCATGGCTGAACCTTCACGGGATCCGTCGCTGACGCGGTCAAGGGCGAGTCCGCGGGCGACAGGCTGGCGGAGGGAGACGTTTCCGGATCGCCTTCGTAGGCGATTTCGTCCAGATAGAACGTGGCGCCCCGCGGGTTGTCCCCGCGGGTAACGGTGAAAACGAATCCTCCGACGATGTGACGCATGTCCTTGCCGGCGAGATCGATCTCGTAACGCGTCCAGGTGGACTTCAGTTTTATGGAATCGCGGGAGCCGCTGTCGGTGTCGGGATAGGCGCCCACAATGCCGCCGAACTTGATGGAAGAAACGCGTTCGCCGCCCTTCTCACCCTTCATCCAGAACGTCAGTTTCTTCGCTTTCCTTAAATCGTAACCGGCGCCTTTGATCTTTCCCCAATTGTTCGCGGGAGTCATCCAGAAAATACCGGCCCAGCCTGCCGGGCCTTTGCCGCTGTATTTGATTTTGAGGCACGTCTCCCCCACCTTCGATGTGTCGGTGCTGGAGAGAGGCGCGGAGATATCGGAGGAAATCATTTTGAGCGCAGAGGCGTCGCCCATATATCCACTCGGGATAAATGTTCCTGATTGCCCGTTGCTCTCGCCGTAAACGACGAGAGGGAGCTTGGTCTTCTTGGCCGCGATCTGCACAGGTTTTCCCGCGGAGATGTCATACACCTCGGGTTCCTTCGGCGGCGTTTGAGCCGAATGACACAAGCCGGCCGTCAAAATGGCGGCGGCCAGAAGCATGATGGGCTTGAAGTTATTGTTATTCATTTTTGAAAACCCGAGATCCGCGCGCGGCCCAGTTCAACTGGGCCGCGCACGGC
>JAYTIE010000268.1:0-7424 GCA_043732015.1 Elusimicrobiota bacterium
CCCAGCCCGGCGCGGGCCGCACTCCGCCGGTCTCCAATGGCTGGACGGTCAGCTTTGACGGGTTCCACTATCAGAAGTCGGTCTCCAACACCACGAACAACACCGCGGTCTGGAACTGGGTCGGCAAGGCGGTCCTCTTCAAGAGCACGTCGGATTCGTTCTCGTCCGACAACGTGGTCATTCGCACCGACGTCAACAACCCGGAATACGGCGGCGGTACGTTCAAGACGCCGGTGATCCAGGGCGATCACACGTTCAACCGCAGCGAGAACAAGGTGGACGCGTCGGGTTCCTACAACATCTGGGGCTCGCCTCAGGCCCCGGCGCCGATCTCCGAAGCGAAGAGCTGGAACGGCGAGTCCTACAAGTTCCGCGAATGGGACAACCAGGCGGATATGGACAAGAAGATCTCCGACGTGAAAGCGGCGGTGGGGGGAATCAAGGACACGCCGCGGCTCACGCCCCTTGAGCTCCGGATGCAGCGCTTGCTTCGTAACAACATGTCCTGGAACCAGCCGGCTCCCGAGGCCGCGGCGATCATCGCCGGCCTGAACAGCGCCATCGACGGCTGGAAAGGCAGCCACACCGCGGCCAATTCCACCTACGACGACTTCTACGATTTCATGCTGACCTGGCTCAACACGTTCCCTGAACTCGACAAATGGGACAAATCCGAGAATTTCGAGATCCAGCACAACATTTATGACGCGCTGTACCGTGACCAGGAATCCGGGACGAACTCCAAGGTGAAAGCGGCGCTGAACGCCGCCACCGCGGGCGTCGGCGGCGCCCTGGGCGCGGAATTCACGGAGGCCGCGAACAGCGGCGGGTACATCGCGATGGTCGGGAAAGTCGCTTCCCTGACCGCGAAGGACGGCGCGACGGCGGCGGTCACGCCGTTGTCCGACCTCATCTTCAATTGGAACAGCCTGGACAGCGTGAAGACCACCCTCTCGTGGCGGGCCCTCACGAAGACCGACATCGATCAGAAGCTTTCAGATTCGGCGTGGACCAAGACGGGCAAGCAGGCCACCGAAAAGCGTCATTCGGTTTCAAAGGGAAAGACTTTCGACGGATCCAAGACGGAAGGCGATTCCACGGTGAACTACACCGTCGACGTCGAGACCGGCTGGACCACGGGCGCGACCGGCCACGGCTGGCAGAAGACCACCGATGCGTGGGGCAACTGGCAGCGGACCGACTTCACGCAGGAGTACGGCAAGATCATCTTGAAGGACGCCCGCCTGACCAAGCAGACGACGACCGACATGTCGACGTACAACCACGACGGTTCCTTCAGCAAGCTGGGCGCCGGCGCCAACCACACCGATTACGACTACGACAAGGTGGGCCGCCAGACCTATCAGCGCTCGTTCAGCGACATCCACAACGACGACAGCTTCGGGAACACGACCGACAGCTCGTCGACCAGCTTCTTCGCGAAGTACAAGGGCCAGTTCAAGGTCGAGCACACGGAAGGCGACTCCCACAGCTCGATGATGGACGGAAACAAGACCAACAACGTCGGAAAATTGATCACCCATTTCCATTATGACGCGGAAGGTAACTTGACCTCGGTGGACTCGGATCCTTCCGTCACCCACACCCATGACCAGTGGGGAAACACCTCGGACCGGACCACCGACACCGTGTTCAAGCTTTTCCTCGGTCAGTCGCGCGCGCACAAGATCACGGCCACCACCCATTCACACCAGGTGGACGGATCCTCGAGCGTAAGCAAGTCGGTAACGTTTAACCGCTTCAAGTCGTCCGGCCAGCTGCCCGGCGTTCCGCCGGCGAGCGGCACGGCGGTCGCCGCCACCAACAGTCACGCGGTCACTTCGACGACCATCAGCGACACGCTGGATGCCGACGACGGTTACGACAACCACACGACGGGCCGCGGGTACAACGAGTCGCGCAACTATCAGGGCCTCTCGAAACAGACCGCGGGCGTCAACATGTCGCTGACGAAGTACTTCGACCTGGCCTGGACCTACAGCAAGAGCATCACGCGCACGAATTACAGCGGGGAAGGCGTGCTGACGGATGGAACCGGCGAGCGCTTCAGCGAAGGAAACGACGGGTTCGACAACATCGACGTCGGCTATGGAACGGAAAAATACACCGCGTACCTGAATCTGTTGAAGCAGACCCTGTCGGAGTCCCTCAACCTCCGCGCAGGCCAGGACCAATCTCTGAGCCGCTCCTACAGCAAAACCGATTTCACCTACGCCACATCGCCGCTGGTCGTGCTGCAAAAGGCCGTGGGCTCCGGATGGAACGATCACAATGATAGCTGGGGAAATCTTGCCCACAGCATAACGAAGTCCATCTTCGCCATCATCAAGGGCGTGGCTCGCAACATCGAAACTGACACCGAGACGCTCGGAAAGAGCATGAACGGTTCCACATCGCTTTCCAATTCCGTCACGGGCACCTCGTTCGACGCGAATGGGCGGTACCTTGCGCAGTTGGGCACCGGCAACAGTGTGAACAACGACGGCTCGAACAATATCTCGCGGGACCTTTCGATCATCACGCGCTTCGTTCTTCTGCACGGAAAATTCAAGACCGCCGGGGTTGAAACGGTGGGAGATTCGATCCGCCGCGATCTGTCGTACGGCACCAGCCTCGGATACAACTTTTTCTACTACGACGCCCGCGACCGCCTGTTCGACGGAACGAGCACCAAGGAAGCCGAGTCGTATGACCGGTATCTCAACTACAGCCACCAGTCGATCCGCAACGACATGGCGATGTTCGCCGGCTCGTTGAAACCGATCGCCACCTACACTGACGCGGTCAATTCGAACATCGACTTCTCGTGGGCCCGCAGCTGGGACATCCAGCTCCTGGCGTACGACGCGGGCGGCCGCATCGTGGGGGCGCATTCCAGCGGCAACAGCATCGGCGGAGACGGCTTCGTGTGGGAGAACTTCGGTAACTACGACACCAACATGTTCATCGCGTTCGGTTCGCCGGTTCCGTACGAAACGTACAACTACACCTACAACTGGGACTGCCGCGACGAGTGGAACGAAAGCTCGCAGGTGAAGCGCTACTACTACAACTACTTCCCGTCGTGGATCAATTACAGCTATGGGACGACGGGCCAGGTCGCCTTCGGCCAGTTCAACACGGCCATCCTCGTGACGCCCCCTGGCCCGCAGTTCAACAACCTGCTGCCGAACCTGCCGCGCGCGCCGGAACTGAGCGTCTGGTACCTCGGGGGCGAGATCAACGATCCGTTCAATTACCAGGGCGCCGTGTTCCTGATGTTCCATGGTTTCCAGCACCAGACGGAATTCCAGGCCCGGAGCTGGTCCGGCGGTAGCCTGGGCATCGAAGTGAACGGATTCCGCCTCGGTGTGGAAATCGGTAACACAAACATCATCAAGGACATCCATGAAGAGGTCGGTTACAACCCGGTCTCGTTCATGACCTCCAAGAATCTCACCGGCTGGTATCCGATCGACAACACGTTCGGGCGAAAATTTTCGAACTGGAATTATGATGCGACAACCGACTTCGCGTTCGGTGAAAGCTACAGCTGGACGAGCTCGAACAAGGCGGAGATCGCGACGCCCGAGGGCGATAGCTACTTCGTGCAGCAGGTGGGGATCAGCACGAACTACGCGGTGCTGACCAACGTGGCCGGCAAGAAAGTGGTGTTGTTTGACGACACCAGCGCCACGTCAAAAACCTTCATCGACGGCCGGTTGAAAACCGACAATTTCTTCTCGCACACCCACACGAACCACGTCTATCAGTGGAACGGAAACGCGGCCTCCAAACTGGCTTTTACGAACAGCCGCTCGTTCGATCCGCCGGAAAATCTAGGCCGCACTACCGACCAGCCCGTGGGCCTCAGCAATTTCTCGGACCAGGGGTCGGACAGCGCGTCTTCCTCCTCCACGCTATCCGTCAATCTGTTTGGATTCGTGGA
Organism: Elusimicrobiota bacterium; assembly: GCA_043732015.1. Classification (GTDB taxonomy): domain Bacteria; phylum Elusimicrobiota; class Elusimicrobia; order F11; family F11; genus JBBRXR01. Next base: position 3,950 of record JAYTIE010000268.1, read on the forward strand.
CGCGATTCGCACCACGTCGGTAAGCTCGAACACCAGCCGTTGGAAACTGGCGGACGGCCGGGCATCGAGTGTTTCCACCACCAATTCGACCGTCGTTCGCACCTGGGCCCGGACGGGCCAGACCGGCGCGGCCGACGGCTGGAACAGCCACACGGATTCCATGTGGTACAAGAACGACGATGGCGTGGCTGGCAAACAGATCCTCATCAAACAGAATGGAAAAGGGAAAGGTGCGGACAAGCTGAAAGGCGAAGATTCGAACGGATTCAATATCTACGCGATTTTTAAATGGGTGGGCGAGCAGGTCATGGTGGCGAAGACCTTCTCCGGGAAAAACACGGAGACCACGACTCACCGGCGCATGGGCAACGGAAAGGGCATCGATGCCACCCGAGTCACGGTTACCACTTTCGGCCTGGGAGACCCGTGGGAAAAGACGGTCACCGCGGATATGTCGCGCGATTATCTGGAGCACTATCGCATCGACACAACGACGGAGAATAGCTATCTGCCGGAGTCGATCTATGGAATCGAAAAGCCGCTTCCGATCCGGTGGAAGCTGGTCCACGACTACGAGTACACCGTCGACTTCGCATTTCTGGACACGGTTGACCTCGACTTCAAAAATTCCACAGGATTCGTGGAGTTCCGGGGAAAGCTTCCGGGCGCCGCAAGAACCTACGCGGACATCAAAGAGTTCATGACCGATTTCCGGCTGCGCGACGGCAATAACGTCAATGTCAACGCGCCCGCGGCGGAGTACTTCGAAACCCTGGGCAACGCTGACGGCAATCCTGCGATTGACCCGATCAAAGTGACGCTGGATGAACAGTGGGAGGTCGAAAGCAGTGATCCCCGCATGGTCTTCCGGGAAATCGTGATGGAATACCAAGGATGGAACGAAGACCTCAAAGGGATCGACGCCTTCGAATCCAAGCACTTTCAGGGAGACTTGTTCCGCATTCATCAGCGCGAAGACAAGATGTTCGACGGAAATACGGAAGAAGCGGTTCAGGTCACGTTGATCAAGGCGCACTTCTCCACCGAGCAGTGGAACTTCAAGGGCTTGCCGGCCGAGAGGAACGCGGCGAAGCGCTCCGTCATCTTCTCGCTCAGCCACATCGAGACCTATTGGAAGATAATGAAGAAGGATGGCCCCCAGGATCCCGGTAACAAGACGCCGATTGACGAAGAACTGTCCGTGTTCAGGAAGGAGTCGAAAGACATCGTGAAGGGCTTCGGCTGGACGACCCTGGTCAAATTCGAATGGTTGTTCACGCTGGGCGGAGTTCTCAAGCCTCTCTTGCTGAACAATGCAGGGCTCAATCGCACCCGGCTGGGTGGACCCTTGTTCGTCGACCTGGGTGACCAGAAAAATGACAAGTACATGGGACCCGATGCGCCGATAAACGGAGGCAAGCCGGCCAAATTCCTTCCGGCTGGTCAGGTCATTGCCCCTAAGCTGGGTGGTGTCAATTCGGACGGTGAGAATCTTAAATTCGTTGCAGGCTACGGGGACCCGCTCTTCCCGGGCCCGACGATTCCCAACCTGTTCGGAAACGTTGGGGACCCTTTCCCGAACAACCCGATCCTCGTCACACCGCTGGCCGACCTGTTTGTTCTTCGCAATCCGGACGGCTTCATCAATCCCTATTACTTCTTCGGCCTCACGGCCCAGGATTTCCTGGGGATCTACTTCGACTTCCCCACCCTGGGTGACCAGAATCTCCTTTGGGATCCAGCCATCAGCCGCCCCTACTCTTCCGGCTCCGGCTCGCCTGAGGATGTCCAGCAAGACGAAAAAGCGGAGCAACATGAGATCGAGCATCAGTACTTCAATCGCGAGGACGACATGTCGCCGGTCACGGGGGAGAGCCATGACCGTGGCGTCGCGGCGGACAACAGCTCACGCGATCCCGGCGAATCGAATGGCAACGGGATGGCGGAGAACGCGCTCAACGCCCGCAAACTTTCTCAGCAAAACTCGTACCGGAAAGAGTACGACCCGCAGGGTCATGTGGTGAACGAGTTGCCGGATCAGACGGTGCGCGTCGAAAACCCGGTCAACCCGCGTGCGAACCTCCTGCGGGATCTGTTCACGGTGGCGTCGCCTCTCAATCCTCTGCCGACCTTCGTGCAGGCCGCAGCGTCCGAGCAGCTCCTCGGAACGGGCCTCTTCACGCCCGCCCCATTGGCGCTATCGGCCAGCTTCAAGAAGCCGGAATCACTGGCCGACGTCGACTTCCATGAAGGTGATGTGCTCAGCAGCGATGCCATCCCGGTGGTGGTGACCGGCAACCATGACAGCGGAACGCATCCCTTTGCTCCCTATAATGTGAGCGGCAGCGGTCTTCATCCGCTGGATGTTACGGTTCCGGCAACCGGAAAACAGCCGGTTCGCTCACCGAGCGCGAATCCCGAACGGTACGTTTCTTACGCTGCCGACGCCACGAGGACCCGTCCGCGTTCGGGTTCCGAGGGAGAGGGCGGAAACACCCCCGGCTTCACGACGACCAACGAGAGCCTCGCGACGCCTTATTCGCCGCTGCTTTACGTTTCGGCAGACCAGGCCGATGGTGTTGAGCCGTCCGGAACGGGACGTACGCCGTCATCCCCCAGCGCGGGGACCGGTTCCCGCAGCTTCCTTGAGCAGGTGGTGACGGCCGTCCTGCGTGCGCTGATCGTGCGGCCTGCCAATCTTTCGTCGGTCACCGCGTCTCCGTCCCGCGTGACGGGGGATTCCAATCTGGGCATTGGATCCCTGTTCCAGAACGTGATCGACATCATCGGGAAAGCCATCAAGCCCGCCGCCTATACCACATCGCCTTCGGGTTCGAGTGAATCGACCTCCGGAAGCGGCGATGCGACAGACGGATCAAGCACCAGTTCCGCCAATGCCAGGGGCGCGGAAGTCCGTGATGCCAATCGCGACGCCGCGCGGAATCAGCCCGGCGTGGGCGGGATCTTAGGCGCCGTCGTCGGGGCTTTCCGTCAAGCCGTCGGTCTGGAACGGGGAAGAAATTTCACTTATCTCCTGGCTCTCTTGCAGCTGTACAAACGGGTCCCGTACATTGAACAGCCGGTTCCCGCGAAGCCGGCCGGCGCGGCCGAGAAAGGCAGAAAGCCGGCAGCCGAACGCCGGGCGCCCCAGGCCCCGCCTCGCGCGGTGCCTCCGGAGGTTGCCGCGAAGGCGCCGGATCTGGTCGCCGTGATCAATCGCGAAGCCGCCGCGGCGCTGATCCCGGTGGCCGCGCCAGTGGCCGCGCTGGCCGCGCATGTCACCGACCTGAATGGCGTACCGCTGGCGGGCGTCAAGCTGACGCCGCTGGGCGACGGCCGTCTGAATCTTGTGTCACTGGATGGACGGAATCTGACCGGAACGGGCATCCGCGTGTTCTCCGCCGCGGGCGTCTTCGACGCGCGGGTGACGAACGACGGAACGCTGTCCGTGAAATCGGGAGAGGGGGCGCCGGTC
>JAYTIE010000269.1:0-19367 GCA_043732015.1 Elusimicrobiota bacterium
CGCCAATCTTTTTGATGCGTGCGCGGTCCAGAATCAGCGAAACAACTTCCTGGGCTTCACGCTTCGCTTCCTCGAGTCCGACGACGTCCGAAAACTTCACGTTGACGGACTCCGCCTTCATTTTCTGGGACTTCATCTTTGTGAGGCCGCCGTAAAGGAACAGCCAGTAGCAGAACACGAACGACAGGGAGGCGATAAGGCTGTTGAACAGGTAGAGAGGAATGGAAGCGATCAACGTCTGCTTCTGGAAGGAGTCGAGCTGGAAGAGAAAAACGACGGTTCCGTAGATGCATCCGGCAAGGGTCGCGACGAGAATGATGCCGAGAGTCCAAGCCATCCAATGCTCATCGAACCAGATCTTAAGCTTTGCCTTGTTCATTTGACCGCCTCTTGATTGGGAACCAGCTTGCTCATTCCAGACGCCCCACTCTTTTGTCCATCACCGCGTTGATTGACGCCAGCCTGTCAGGACACCTCGGATGAATTTTCCGGACGGTGAGACAGAAACAAAGCGGCAATCGTCACAACTGCAATATAAACCACGCCAACCGCGAACACCCTCATTGTCGATGACACGAGCACACCCTGCACCTTGGGCGAGACGTCATGAGGAAGCACGAGCTTCGCCAGATACAGCCCATGAAGGCCCGTGAACATCAGCAGGACGGTCAACGACCCCGCCACCAGGGCGACGAATCGCCACTGGAACCCCTCACTGGACGTGTTCACGGCGCGCTCCGGCGCATGTGCAGTTCGCAATGGACGCGGGTTATTTCTTGTTTGTTGCGGGAGAAACCGGCGCAACCGGCTTCGCGGGCGTCGCGGCCTGTTCCTGAAGACGTTTGCGAATCGCCTCAAGGTCGGTCTGACGATCACGCTGGATTGATTCCAGGCGGCGGTTCAGTCTCCAACGAGAAATGGACTGGTCGGCAAGCTGGAAGACTCCAGTCACGACGATTAGTGCGGCCAAGCCAAGTGAGATCACGGATTTCTTGCGATCTGGCACGAGGAAACTCAAAATCACCCCAAGGATACCAAGTGAAACGATAATTAGCGGAAGCAGCGTATTCGCGGCAGGCGTCATCTAAAACCTCCCTTCGACGTTAAAAACGACTCTAAACAGTGATCCGATTCTAACAGGCACTCTATAGGTTATCAAGGCTTTTTGGCTCGTCCAAAATTACTGACGTTTCGCAATTTGCTTCTAAAATTCGAGCAAAAATCGAAGCGCGCCCCACCGATAGTGAACCTCAATTCGGAAGCATACAACCGGTTTAATGCAGGGGCCACCGAATTAGACATTTGTTACTCTTCCCTCCGGCCCACAGGGCCAAAAACCATGGAATCGCTCGATCAACTTCTAAAGACTGTCTCCCGCTCCTTCTACCTGAGCCTCAGGATTCTCCCTTCTTCCGTCCGGGCTCCGATGGGAATTGCCTACCTTCTGTGTCGTGCGGCCGACACCGTGGCCGATACCACCGTCATCCCGGCGGAGCGCCGACTCGAGCTTATTCGCGAATTCAGATCGGTGTTCGAGACCTTCCCGCTTCAAGCCGAGAAGGCCTCGGCGCTCGCGGAAACCCTCAAAGAATCGCTGGATGGAGACCTCTCGCATGAACGGACCCTCATCGTTCGCCTCGGGGAATGCGTTCAGGATTTTCTGGCGCTGAGCAACACGGACCGTGTGCTCATTCAACGTGTTGTCGTCGGTGTGACGACCGGCATGGAAGCAGACCTTCGCCGGTTTGGAACGGACCCGGAAACCCTGCAGTCCCTCCAGACCGACCAGGAGCTGGAGGATTACATTGGGTGGATCGGCGGAGAACCCGGACATTTCTGGAATGATCTTTGCGCCGCTCACGGCGTCAAGTATGCGTCTGGAGAAATGTCCATGCGGGAGCTGGCGTTCCGGTTCGGGACCGGTCTTCAGATGGTGAACATCCTCCGGGATCTTCCGGCAGATCTGAAAGCGGGCCGGTGTTACTTGCCGGCCGACCGGCTCAGGGAAGCGGGGCTGACGCCCGATATTCTGCGTGAAAAGCCGGACGAAGAAGCCTTCCGGACGCTTTATCACCGGGTAATCGATGAAACGGTCATCCGCCTCGAGTGCGGGCTTCAATATGTGGAACGGTTGCCGGAATCCTCGATTTCGCTGCGGGCCGCCGCCTGGTGGCCCCTGGCGCTGGCGTTGAGAACGCTCGCGATGCTGCGATCAACGTCTTCTGTTCTGGGAGGCGGTCCAGCGGTGAAGGTCAAAAGGCGGGAAGTTTACTGGCTGATGGCCACGTCTCTTCCGGAACTGCCGTTCAACGGATTGTTGAGGCGGGACTTTGAAGACCTCGCGGAACCCGCGGGATCGCCCGCCGGATTCCAATAGCGCGGTGCGCTACCCCATTTTGTACTGAACGCCGAACCCGCCCCGCGGCCACTCGCACGCGATGTTGTCGAACGGACAGAGCATGCGGCAGGCGCCGCACTCAATACAGTTCTCGTAGGCGACAAGAATCTTCTTTTGGGACTCTTCCCAGTTGTAAACCTTGGCGGGACAGATGAACGTGCAGGGCTTGTCCTTGCACTCGTTCGCGCAGGGAGACTTCGGGGATTCGTCCTTGATCTTGATGTGCGCGAAGCTGTGATCAGCCTTGTAGGTGAGCCATCCCAGTTTTTCGTCGACGTTAACGTTCTGCTTTTCATCTGCCATACAAGAGCTCCTTAAAAAGCCTTACGGACATTCCAGAAGTCCTTCACCATCCGCATGATCGATCGCGTCTTGCGGATGCTGCGGAAGATACTCTTCTGCACAACCTTCTTCGGCCGTCCGTCGACGGTAAAATATTCATAGAGCGCGCGGCTCGCCATCTCCGGATAGACGGTCAGGAGATCCATGTTCTCTTCGATCTTCGGCTCGATGTCCTTGTGATCCCGGAGGTCGGGCATGACCATCGAGGCTTCAAGACGGGTCTGATAGGCCGACAGGGTCTTTGCCGAGTAATCGCCTTTCTTTTTGGCTTCCACAGCGGTCTCCGCGGCGAGCTGGCCCGCCGTCATGGCGAGGTTCGAACCTTCGCGGTGGCTCGGATTGATCATCTGGGCCGCGTCACCCGCAAGCATGAAGCCGTCGGTGTACAGAGGAGGCAGCGAGTAATAGCCACCTTCCGGGATGAGATGCGCCGAGTATTCCATCGGCTTCGCGTCCTGCAGATAACGGCGAATAATCGGGTGTTTTTTGGCGGCCTCAAGCAGGTCATACGGGGCGGCCTTCGCTTTCTGGAAATGTGAAAGCTTGCAGCCGACGCCAAAGGAGATCGATTCCTTGTTCGTGTACATGAACGCGTACCCGAGCATTCCTTTGCTCACGCTACCGAAAATCTCGTACGTCGAGCCTTCGTTCCCTTCCAGCTGGAACCGGTCCTGAAGCCGTCCCTTCGGGAGTGATAGAACTTCCTTGACGCCCAGGGCCACTTCGTCGGACCGCCACTCGTCGATGAGCCCGATGGATTGCGCCAGCATGGAGTTCACGCCGTCGCAACAGATCACAACGTCGCTCAGGAGCTGATCGCCTTCGCTGGTCTCGATTCCAACGACCGCGTTCCCCTTCTTCAACAGCCTGGAAACGCGAACGCCGGTATAAACCTGCGCACCGGCCTTTTCAGCCTGCTGCGCGTACCACTTGTCGAAATTGACGCGAATGATGGTGTAGCAGTTGTGCGGTTCCTTCACCCATTTGTCGCTCTTGTATCCGAGCTGGATGGCCGAATCTTCCGCCGTGACCATGATGTTTTGCTGGGTGATGTACCGCTCCATCGGGCAGGCGGGATCTTTCCAGAACTCCGGGAGTATGTCGGCGAGATTTTTCGTGTAGAGGACGGCGCCCTGAACATTCTTGGATCCGGCGTATTCACCGCGTTCAAGGAGAACAACGTTCAGCCCGGCCTTCGCCGCGGTGATTGCGGCAGAAGTTCCTGCCGGTCCTGCTCCGACCACGATGACGTCAAATTTATCGTCTGCCATATTGGGTTATTGCCTGTTTGATGGAATATGCCGCGCTTTCGAGACGGCGGAACTACCCGATTGTATTTTTTTCCTGCACCGCTAGTAAGTGACGAGATGACCGTGATTTCAAGACGATTATCTCGTCTCTCGGAAATAAACGGGCCGTCCCAACGCTCGCGCTGAGACGGCCCGCCTTGAAGCTTATGAATGTCTTCCGATTACGCTGGCTGAGCCACGATCACTTCGTGAGCGATGCGCACACCTGCGCCCATGGTGGACGTCAGCGTCACGGTGCGAATGTAGATGCCCTTGGCGGTCGCCGGCTTGGCCGACTGGATCGCCAGGAGAACGGCTTTCGCGTTTTCCGCAATGTCTTCAGCGCTGAACGACGCCTTGCCAACGGAACTGTGAAGGTTCGCGGAATCGTCCATCTTGAACTCCGCGCGGCCGGCCTTCAATTCCTTGACGGTCTTGGTCACGTCAAGGGTGACGGTGCCGGACTTCGGGTTCGGCATGAGACCTTTCGGACCCAGCACCTTACCGAGCTTGGACAGGTCTTTCATCACGTCCGGGGTGGCGACAAGCACGTCAAAGTCGGTCCAGCCCTTGGAGATCTTCTCGATCAGGTCCGCGTCTCCAGCGAAGTCGGCGCCGGCTTTCTCGGCGTCTTTCACTTTCTCGCCCTTGGCGACGACAGCGATGATCTTCTTCTTTCCCGAGCCCTTGGGAAGCACAACAACGCCGCGAACGCTCTGGTCGGTCTTTTTCGGATCGACTCCAAGACGCACGTGAAGTTCGACGGTCTCGTCGAATTTTGCGATCGCATTCTTTTTCACGATCTGGACGGCGTCCAGAAGGTTGTAGCGCTTGTTCGCTTCCACGTTCTTTGAAATTTCAATCTGACGCTTAGCCATTATCCTTTCACCTCGACGCCCATCGAGCGGGCGGTTCCGGCAACCATGCGGCAGGCTGCTTCCAGGTCCTTGGTGTTGAGGTCGGGCATCTTCTGCTTCGCGATTTCCTCAACCTGCTTCTTCGTCAGAACGCCGACCTTATCCTTGTTCGGGACAGCGGACGCTTTGGCGATACCGGCGGCCTTCTTGATCAGCGAAGGAACCGGGGGCATTTTGGTAATGAACGTGAACGAGCGATCGGTGAAGATCGTGATCACGGCCGGGATGATCATGCCGGCTTCGAACTTTTTGGTCCGCTCATTGAACTGTTTGCAGAAGTCCATGATCTGAACGCCGTGCTGACCGAGAGCGGGACCGACGGGCGGCGCTGGATTGGCTCCGCTGGCCGGGATCTGAAGCTTTACGAGTGCTTTGATTTGCTTAGCCATAGAAAGGTACTGCCTTTGTCATCGCAAGTACCACAGTGGATTCGCTGATCAGAATGACCGTGGTTGTAACAATCGGCTCACTTCAGAACGAAGTGAAAGATTGCGGCGGCGCTCCTCGCCATGACTTTTCAGCGCCGTCTGGAAATTTAAACTTTTTCTACCTGGAGGTAGTCGAGTTCGACAGGCGTGGCGCGACCGAAGATGCTGACCGTGACTTTCAGCTTCGCACGGTCTTCGTTCACTTCTTCCACGGTTCCAACGAAATGCCGGAACGGTCCTTCGTTGATGCGGACGTTCTCGCCGCGGTCGAAAACCACGGCCGGACGCGGCTTGGCGGTTTTGACAGTCGCATTGAGTTCCATCATCCGTTCAACGTCTGCGGGCGTCAGAGGAATCGGGCTGGACCCCCCCAGGAATCCGGTGACGCCGGGCGTGTTGCGGATCAGGAAGCAGGTTTCATTGTCCGAGATCATCTGAACAAGCACATAACCCGGGAAGAACTTGCGGCGACGGATCTGCTTCTTGTTCTTCTTGAGCTCGATGACTTCTTCTGTCGGAATCACGACCTGCGCGATGCGCTGGCTGAGATTTTTAATACCCGCGTTTTTCTCGATCGTCGAACGTACTTTGTCCTCGTGACCGGAAAACGTGTGAATCAGATACCAGTGCAGTTCCGTCTCGCTCATTTTAAACCAGGATCCTCAGGATGAATGACAGGACGAAGTCGATGGAGCCAACGAAGACTGCCATCAACGCCGACAGAATGATCACGAGCCAAGTGGACGCGATCATCTGCGGCGGCGTAAGCCAGGAAACCTGCTTAAGCTCGGCCCATGATTCTTTAACGAATGTGACTAGGTTATTCATTTAGGTGCGCTCGGGAAAAACGCGGGAGTGGTAGGACTTGAACCTACAGTCCCGGTTTTGGAGACCGGTGGTTTGCCATTAACCGACACTCCCGACTAGAGCTTTACCTCTTTGTGGATGGTGTGCTTGCGCAGCTTCGGGCTGAACTTCTTGACCTCGATCTTCGCGCGGTCACCCTTCTTCTTACCACGTTCGTAGTAGTAATTGATAATGTTGGTTTCCGTACATTTAAGACCGACGACGTTACGACCAGTAGCCATTGCAAAACACCCCTGTTAGTGGTTTCGAAACCTGATTATTTGATGATTTCGATAACGACGCCGGCGCCGACGGTGTGTCCACCTTCGCGGATAGCGAAGCGAACACCCTTTTCGAGGGCGACGGGAACCTGAAGTTCAACTTCCATGGTCACGTTGTCACCGGGCATAACCATCTCGGTTCCCTGCGGAAGCTTGATGGAGCCGGTCACGTCGGTGGTACGGACGTAGAACTGAGGACGATAGTTATTGAAGAACGGAGTGTGGCGTCCGCCTTCTTCCTTGCTCAGAATGTAAACCTCACACTTGAACTGCTTGTGAGGAAGGATCGAGCCGGGCTGCGCCAGAACCTGGCCGCGCTCAACCTGATCTTTTTCAATGCCGCGGAGAAGCACGCCGACGTTGTCGCCAGCCTGGGTTTCGTCCAGAAGCTTGCGGAACATTTCGATTCCGGTCGCGACAGACTTCTTGGTGTCGGTGAGACCAACGATCTCAACCGGGTCAGCGACTTTCAGCTTCCCGCGTTCCACGCGTCCCGTCGCGACAGTGCCGCGGCCAGTGATGGAGAACACGTCTTCGATGGACATCAGGAAGGGCTTGTCGGTTTCACGAACCGGGGCCGGGAAGTTATCGAGTGCCGCGAGGAGCTTCATGATGGAAGGCTCGCCGAGCGGACCGGTGTCGCCCTGAAGAGCCTTGGTCGCACTGCCGTGGATGATTTCGATCTTGTCGCGAGCGTACTCGTACTTCGTGAGGAGTTCGCGGATTTCGAGCTCAACGAGGTTGAGCAGTTCGGCGTCATCAACGAGATCGCACTTGTTCATGAACACGACGAGGTTCGGCACGTTGACCTGGCGGGCGAGGAGGATGTGCTCGCGGGTCTGCGGCATGGGTCCGTCGGCGGCGTTCACAACGAGAATGGCTCCGTCCATCTGGGCGGCGCCGGTGATCATGTTCTTGATGTAGTCGGCATGGCCGGGGCAGTCGATGTGCGCATAGTGGCGCTTGTCGGACTCGTACTCAACGTGAGAGACGGCGATTGTCACGATTTTGGAATCGTCACGGACGGTTCCGCCCTTCGCGATGTCCGCATAGGACTTCAAAACGGCTTTGCCCTGCTTCGCGAGAACCGCGAGGAGCGCCGTGGTCAGGGTGGTCTTCCCGTGGTCAACGTGACCAATGGTTCCCACGTTCATGTGAGGTTTCGTTCGTTCAAACTTTGCTTTGGACATCGGTACTGCCTCCTTGCGGATATCTGGCCTTAAATTCTCTTCTCAACTTCTCTACCAATCAGACAAAAAAATCAGCTGGGGATCGGGATTGAACCGACGACCTCGTCATTACCAATGACGTGCTCTACCAACTGAGCTACCCCAGCGGGTGGAGCGGGTGATGGGAATCGAACCCACGTCTCAAGCTTGGAAGGCTCGCATTCTACCATTGAACCACACCCGCACGAAACCGCTCCAAACAACGCCCGTCACGTGAGACCAATCGAGGGACTGTGCTACTTAGGAGGGCAACTCTCAACTCGAGATGCATTCCAACGCGGCCCCATACCCCGGCACATCCACAAACAACTGCCTAGCGGAGCCTGCCTTGTCGAAAACAGATGCAAATCAACGAGGAAAGGACCGGGATTGGTCGTTTGTATAACAAAAGCCCTGTAGGGCGTCAAACAAATAAATATTTACGGATCGCCAAACCGCTATGGATGAGGCTTGTCTTGGCCGGGAGTCTCCGGCATCGGTGGTTTGGCCTGGGGGGCCAGGGGGGTCCGGCGATCCTGAAACACGACGCTTCCGCCTTTGCGGTCCAGCGAGTGTTTCACGTAACCCTTCATTTCGGTTAACTGTTGGATCAGGGCCGGATACTGGTTGGTTTCAATGTTCTTGTCGGTGAGATAGACGATGGAAACCGATACAAATGGGAATTTCTTCGTATTTCCCTGGCGATCTTTCGCGATGATGAATCCCGCCGCGAGGTCACCGTCCGAGTAGAAGGCGCGAATGCGCTCGTCAAAGCGCTCCGCAATGGACTTGAAGATAGGTTCGGCCTTGTCCGGTGTCGTGAACAACATGAAGTCGTCACCGCCCACGTGGCCGATGAAGTCGCTCTGATTTCCGGAACGGCGCACACCCTGGGTCAGAAGGTCGGCCAGAAGGCGGATGACCTTGTCCCCCTGCTTCACGCCATACGCGTCGTTGTACGCCTTGAAATTGTCGAGGTCGATGTAGGAAAGGGCAAGGTTCGTTCCCTGTGCGAGGCGGCGCCGGCCTTCTTCTTCTATGGCCAGATTTCCAGGAAGTCCGGTGAGCGGATTGTGGCCCATATCCACCTTTTTCCGTTGAAGCATGCGGCGAATACGCGCGATAAGCTCATTCGCGTCGAAGGGCTTCGTCAGAAAGTCGTCTGCGCCTTTCTCAATGGAGCGAATCCGGTCCTGCGCGTCCTTCCATGAGCCGCTAACAACGATGATCGGAATCGCGCGTGTCGCGGTCTCTCCCCGGAGCTGCTCGCAAACGCGAAAGCCGTTGGTGCCCGGGAGATTGAGATCGAGGATGACCGCATCGGGAAGCGTATCAATGGCGCGTTTCAGCGCATGGCTCCCATCCCTGATCCAGTCCACGGTGTACCCCGCAAGTGAAAACGAAAGCTGTATGTAGGTCGCTATCTGCTCGTCGTCATCAATGACGAGGATTCGTTCACCACTCATTTTTTCCTCCAGGAAAATTCAATTCTCCACCTAAAATCATTACTTCGCTCCGGGCACTTTCTTCAGGACAACAATATCGATTCTCCGGTTCTTGAGCCGGTTTTCCTCGTCGTCGTTGTTTGCGACCGGCCGGTTCTCGCCAAAACCCCATGCCGCCAAGCGCGCCGGAGCGATGCCCGCCTTGGACAGCGCATCCACCACGGAGAATGCCCGGGCCGCGGACAGTTCCCAATTTGATCGGTACCGCGCGGAAAACACCGGAATGTTGTCCGTGTGCCCTTCCACGATGATATCGCCGTCAACGCGGCCGATGGACGAGGCCAGGTCGGACAACGTCGTCCGGGCGCGATCATTCAGGACCGAACTTCCGCTCGGGAAAAGGACATCGTCGCCAAGTTCAACGGTAACCTTGCTCATCTCATCAATTACTCGCACCTGATCGCCAAGTTTTTCCTTCAATTCTTCAACGATCTTCGAGAATTCCGGATAGGGAAGCGGCGTTCTTGCTTTTTCCCGCCTCACTTCAACCATGTGGCTGTAGCCGAACATCGCGAGAAAGAAAATCATCATGATCGTCATGAAGTCCGAATACGATACGAGCCAAAGTTTTTCCGCGCTCCGCCGGTCCCAGGTTCCCTTGAGGACGCTTTTGTGTTCTCCTTCGGCACGCTCGTCTTGAATGGAGAACGATCCCTCGAAATCCTCGATGTCGTCGCCCGGCATTTCCGCGCTCACAATGCCTTCTTCGAGGCCGCCAGATCCGGATACGGGAAATCGCGAAAGACCGCGATTTCGACGCGCCGGTTGAAACGGCGGCTGACGCTGGTTTCGTTCGTCGCCCGAGGCCGGTACTCTCCATACGCAGCGGCGGCAACCTGTGCGGGAGGGATCCCCGCCTTCTTTATAAGGACGTCCACCACGTTCATCGCCCGCGCCAGAGAAAGCTCGTAATTGTCATGAAAGGCGGCGCCCGCCCCCAGCGGCACGTTGTCCGTATGGCCCTCCACCACGATCGTGTTCGGCATGATTTTCAGAATGGCCGCCAGTTTCAGCAGCGGAGGATAGGCCTGATCCTTCAACTCGGCCCGGCCCGACTGGAATAAAACGGATTCGCCGAACTGCACACGGATCGCTCCCGCTTCCTGGGTCACGATGATCTGATCCGAGTCCGCGACCGTCTGCTGAAGCGCGGGAACGACCTTTTCAAATTCAGGCGCCGTGATCACGGAAGTCAGTTTCATCGAATCCTTGGCCTGTTCCACGGCATCTTTCCCCATCGTGGTCAGGCCGTACAGCGCCAGAAAAACCAGCATGAGATTCGTGATCATGTCCGCGTAAATGGTGAGCCAGATGCTTTCCGTCCTCGCGTCGTTGTTCCTGATCAACCGGTGAATCAAGACGGTTCCCGCTTCTCCAGGTTCGGGACATCCGTGCGGGCAGGCATCCGGATCCGGGCGCGGCGGTTGAGATAGGCTTCCAGCCGGCGTGAAAGAATGGAAGGCACTTCCTGGCGTTGAATCGACAGGATCCCTTCGATCATCACTTCCTTCAGGAAAAGTTCTTCCTCAGAGTAGGATTGAAGTTTCCCGGCGATCGGGAGAAAGAGAAAATTGGCGCCGAAGATTCCGTAGAACGTCGCGGTCATCGCGACGGCCATGTGCATGCCCATCGTGCGCGGATCGCTGAGATTCATCATGACTTCCACGACGCCCACGAGCGTTCCGAGCAGGCCGAAGATCGGCGCGTAGGACGCCATGTTGCGGAACACGTTCGAAATCTCATTGTGACGGAGCTGAATGAAATGGATTTCCTTCTCCAGATTCGTACGAACGACGGCCGGAGCAAGTCCATCGGAAATCATGCGCAAACCGTTTGCCAGAAAGCTGTCGCGCGCCTCGAGCGCATCCGCTTCAAGGCTGTCCATGCTGCTGCGACGGGCGCGTCCGGAAACACTGAGGAGTCTCGCCATGACGCTGTCGGGAGATTCGCGGCGGCCCGGAAAAAGGAACAGGACGAGCGCCGCTGGAACCCGCTTGATGACCGACCACGGATAGGTGATCAGGGTAGATCCGATGGTTCCACCGGAAACGAGGATGATGGCGTGGGAATTGAGGAAGAAGTTGACAGCGGCGCCATGCTGGAGCACCCATCCGATCGATCCCAGGCCAATGATCCAGCCCAGCAGCGTCATCATGTCCATGGTTAGTCTTCCGTCCCGGTCGATTCAGTCTTGCCCATCATTTGCCGAAAACGCTCGCGCATCGAATCGAGGTCTCCTCCGCCGGCGTCCGGCGTCTCGGGGAGGTCGGCTCCACCCGGCGTCCCCACGCCGTAGCGAGCGGTGGGCGCGGATCCTTCAATAACCGGAATCGTGATTTGTCCTTCGCGCTCGAGGCGCTTGGCAATCTGAACCATCTTGCGCTGGGCGTCGAGAGTGGCGCGGCCCCCTGACCCTTCCGAAAGTTCGAGTTCTTCACGAACGATCAGCGCCTTGCCCTGGGAAACATGTTCGAGAACCCGGTCGCGAAAGGCAGGGGCGGCGCCACGAAGCGCCATGACGAGGGTCTGAATTTCAACTTCACGCAAAAGGGATTTCAATGCCGGTGAGTCGAGGCGGTCCAGGTCTTCGAACAGCATGGTGCGGCTCCGCAGGTCTTCAGCCAGTTCGGGACGGCTTTCCTTCAGGCTTTCGTACATGCGGCGCTGCGCCTCGGGCTCGAGCGATTCATAGACCGCGAAAATGCGGTCAGGACCGCCGATCAGGTAATCAAGGCGGCGCTTCAGTTCCTGCTCAATGTCCTCCACCTGTTCAGGCAAAAGCTGCCGGGTTGTCGCGAGACTCGTGGCGACATCCGTCTGAAGCCGCGGATCCATCCGTTCGAGCACGCGGCTGATCCATTCCGGCGGGAGATAGCCCAGCACGACCGCCGCTTTTTCCGGCGTTTCGCGAGCCAGCAAAAGCGCCAGGTTCCCGAGATGGTCCTCACGGATAAACCCGAACGGCGTGATCTGCTTGTTCGGATTTTCTACCTGCAGGGATCCCGAAAAATTCGACGCGTTCGAACCGCCTCCCCCGCCACCCGGCAGGGCATAGGGCGCCTGCATGTAAGGGAATTGCGGCGCGTCAAACACCTGGCGCGCTCCGCGAGGCGGATCGTTCGGCTTCAGCGTCGGAAGTACCTGGACGAACTTGTTCAGGAAGTCGCGAAGCGGACCGAACATGAAGAGGATGAAAACCATGATGCAGAAAACCACGAGGACGAGCAGGATGATGAGCCAGTAGCTCTTCAGTTCCTTCTGAACACGCTGGATTCCGGAAAGGGTCAGGGGCTGATCCTGCGGCTTGTTGAAGGCGGTGCGCTGGATCTCCATCGTGTCGCCGCGAGTGTCGTCGAGGCTCAGCATCTCCCGCGTCAGGCTGCGAACCCGGTCGACCACATCGGTCGGCAGGTCCTTGTCGAGAAGCAGGATCACCGTTATGCGGCTGATGAACCGCTGGAAAAGCATTTTTGTTTCGGGCTTCAGGGATTCAACGAGGTCCTTCATTCCGTCGCTCGGATCGGTAAGAAGTCGGCGGGCTGGAACGCCAGGAAGGTAGAACTGGTCCGCCGCGGGATCTTTCTTGTCCTCGGGCTTGGCTGCCGCCGATGCGACCGGCTCCACGCGGATTACCACCACGAACTGGCCGGGTGGCAGCATTCTTCCCAGCGCCTCTTCGACGCGCTGCTGCATGCGCATTTCGAGATCCATGCGTTCGCTGTCCAGCGTTGTCTGCGCCGCGCACGGAATCAGCCAGGCGAATAAAAAGCTGAATGTGATGAGTCGCTTAACGAAGTTCAACACGGGGTGCGGGTGCTCCATAGAGGAATTTCCTGAGAACGTCGTTTCTCGGATCGAGTTGAAGTGCTTTCGTCCAGATTTGCTTGGCCTTGTCGCGCTCGTTCATCGCAAAGTACGACGAGCCAAGCCGGGTCAGCGCGATCACGTTCTGCGGTTCGAGGTCGAGGACATCGGTGCACTCATTGACCGCCGCGAGGTAGCGGCCATCGTAAATGGCTTCGAGCGTCATTTGCAGCTTGTGGTCCACCAGCGTCGTCCCGGACGGAATGCTGACCTTCTCCAGATCGGGGTTCTCGGCCATGATCACGCGCTGGAACCGGTCAATTTCGATCCGCGCAATTCCCTTGTCTTTCGCGTAACGCAGGGCGTTCATCGCGCGCCGGGAATCGTTCTCAAGATAGTGTGTGATCGATAATTTCAAAATGGCTGACCCCGATTCGGTTCCTTCTTCCAGCGGCGTGATGGTGGCCACGGACGCCAGTTTTTTCTTCATGTCCACAATCGGCTTGTCGTTCGGCGAAAGCCGTTCTGCTTCCGTGATGGTCGCGAGAGCGTCCTTGTACTTCCCCGCGCGGTACTCAAAAGTCGCCTTCTCGACCAGCTTCCCGGACTGATCCTGGTTCTCGGTCGCCCGGAGAAGCTGCTGACTTTCCTCCAGCCTCAGTCGCGCGCGTTCGTTGTCCAGCTCGACCACCGACAGCCCCATGGGCTGATAGGTGTTGATGAGCCGGTCCAGAACCGCGATCCGGTCGGTCACGTTCAGGCCGTTGTCCACGCGCTGCCGGTAGGCCGAAATCTCATGATCTAGCTCTTCGCGAAGGGACGGCAAGGCATTGTCCGCCGAGTCCCAGCTCCAGGAATGAGCGAGCTGGACGGTGGCCAATGCCAGAAACACCGCGATAAATAAAGATGTTTTCTTCACATCATGCTTCCCTGACCAGGCACCGTGAAACCTCAAGTGCTCTACCTATTTATTCCCGATGGATGGACGTTTCAACCCATATTTCAGGTGAGTTTTTGATCGCCAGGGCGCTTGTTGTACTCTCAGGGAAAAGTGAGGGTGAAATGAAAGCAGCCATTTTGAACGAAACCGGCGGTCCCGAGAAACTTCTGGTCCAGGAAGTCGCGGACCCGGTCGCGAAAGCCAATGAAGTCGTCGTCCGGCTCCAGTTCGCGGCGCTGAACCACGTGGACACGTGGCTGCGGACCGGAAGCCCTGCCTATCCGCTGAAAGCGGGCCAGATACCGGGCTGTGACGGCGCGGGCATTGTGGAATCCGTCGGCCCCGGCGCGGAAGGTGTATCACCGGACGACCATGTCCTCATTTTCCCCGCGATCTCCTGTGGTAAGTGCGTGTATTGCCGGGCGGGCGCAGACAACCTGTGCGAGACGTTCGAGATTTTCGGAACCAAACGGAACGGCACGTGCGCGCAGCTGGTCTCGGTGCCGGACACGAACCTGGTCCCGGTCCCCGAAGGTTTTCCGCTGGATGAAGCCGCCGCGTTCCCCCTTTCGTATCTCACGGCGTGGCACATGCTTTTCACCCGCGCGAACCTGAAAGCCAACGAAACGGTTTTTGTCTCCGGTGCGGGTTCCGGTATTGGCGCCGCCGCCATTCAGCTGGCGAAGTGGAAGGGCGCGCGCGTTCTCGCCTCGACGTCTGATGCGGGAAAGGTCGCCAAGATCAAACGGCTCGGCGCCACGGACGTCTTCGTCCATGCCGAGGGTCAGGATGTGGGCGCCCAGGTTCTGGAGAAAACGGCCGGCAAAGGCGTGGATGTCGTCGTCGAGCATGTGGGACAGGCCACGTGGGACGCCAGCTTCAAAGCCCTCGCCAAACAGGGACGTCTCGTGACCTGCGGCGCAACAACGGGCGTTACGGCCCCGCTGGACCTGAGAGGCCTCTTCAGCCGCGAAGCGACGGTGCTCGGTGGGCGCATGGGAACGGAGAAGGACTTTCAGGAACTGTGCCGCGTGATGCTGGCCGGAACGCTTCATCCCGCCATCGACCGGACCTTCTCGCTCGATGCGATCGTGGAAGCGCATCGGTATTTCGACGACCGAAAACACGTCGGCAAGGTGCTGATCGACGTTCGCTAATCACGGCGAACAAAAGAAAAGGCCTGCCCAGCTTACGCTGGGCAGGCCTTTTTCTTTGCGCGGGCCGCGCTTTACAGAAGAGAAGCGACCAGGTCGCCCATCTCGGTGGTCGAGAGGCCCATCTTCCCGGCGGCGAGGCTCTTGATCCTGCCGGAAGCAAGCGCCTTGTAGACCGCGCCTTCAATGGCAGCGCCGGCTTCGGTCTGACCGATTTCTGTCAGCAGCATACCGCCCGCACAGATCGCGGCCAGCGGGTTGATGATGTTCTTCCCCGTGTACTTCGGTGCCGAGCCGCCGATGGGCTCGAACATCGAAACGCCTTCGGGATTCAGGTTCCCGCCGGCGGCGATGCCCATACCGCCCTGCACCATGGCGCCCAGGTCCGTGATGATGTCGCCGAACATGTTGTCGGTCACGATCACGTCGAAGTATTCGGGGTTCTTCACCATCCACATGCAGGTCGCGTCGACGTGCGCGTAGTCGAGCTTCACGTCGGGATATTCCTTACCGACTTCATGGAACGCGCGTTCCCAAAGGTCGAAGGCGAAGGTAAGAACGTTCGTCTTGCCGCAGAGGGTGAGCATCATCTTCTTGTTCTTGCGGTGGCGCGTGAATTCAAACGCGTAGCGCAGGCAGCGCTCAACGCCCATGCGCGTGTTGATCGATTCCTGGACGGCGACTTCGTGCGGCGTGCCCTTGCGGAGAATTCCCCCCGCGCCGGCGTACAGGCCTTCGGTGTTCTCGCGGACGACGACGAAATCGATGTCTTCCGGTTTCTTGTTGGCGAGCGGCGTCTCCACGTTCGGGAACAGCTTCACGGGACGCAGATTGATGTACTGGTCCAGCTCGAAGCGCATGCGGAGAAGGAGACCCTTCTCGAGAATTCCGGGCTTCACGTCGGGATGTCCAATCGCGCCGAGGAACAGAACGTCCTGCTTGCGGAGTTCCGCCAGCACGCTGTCCGGGAGAATTTCTCCGGATTTCTTGTAGCGCTCTCCGCCGAGGTCGTAGTTGGTGTAGTCGAGCTTGAATTTGAATTTCGCGGCGGCGGCGTTCAGGACCTTCACTCCTTCGCGGACGACTTCGGGTCCCGTTCCGTCTCCGGCAATCACGCCGACGCTGTAGTTGGTCTTGGCTGTCTTCGGCGCAGAGGCGCCTTTCTGGGCAATGGTGGCAGTCATGGCTGTTTCCTTCCTGGTTGAGAGTCTTTTGAAAATCGGGCTTAAACTTTTTCGCTGACAGCGGGCTTCACACGCTTCGCGGTGTCGATGCGGTTCAGCGCCGCGAGATACGCCTTGGCGCTGGCTTCGATGATATCTGTCGAGACGCCTTTGCCGCGCGACGTGTTCCCGTTCGAGTGTTCCAGCTGAACAGTCACTTCGCCCTGCGCGTCTTTTCCGCCGGAAACCGCGGCCAACTTGTAATCCAGCAGCTTCACGGGAAGCTTCACAATCTTGTCGATCGCCTTGTAGACGGCGTCCACCGGTCCGTCACCGCAGGCGGCTTCCTGAATGACCTGATCCTGGTAAACGATGCGGACCGTCGCCGTCGGAACGACGCCGGTGCCCGAGCTCGTCTGCAGGTAGTCGAGACGAAAGCGCTCAGACTGCGAGCCTGTCTGCTCTTCGATCAGCGTCAGAAGGTCTTCGTCGAAAACGTACTTCTTCTTGTCGGCCAGGATCTTGAACTTGTCGAACACGGTGACGAGCGCGTCCCCGGCCACTTCAAAACCGAGATCCTTGAGACGCTTGCCGAGCGCGTGGCGTCCGGAGTGCTTGCCGAGAATGAGCTGGGAATTCGGAACGCCGACGGATTCCGGTGTCATGATCTCGTAGGTGTTCCGGTTCTTCATGAAACCGTCCTGGTGGATGCCGGATTCATGCGAAAAAGCGTTGGCGCCGACGATGGCCTTGTTCGCCTGAACCGCCATGCCGGTCAGTCGCGAGACGAGACGGCTGGAGCGGTAAATCTCCTCGGTCTTCACGTTGGTCGTCATGTTGAAAAAATCTTTCCGTGTCTGAAGGGTCATCACGATCTCTTCGAGCGATGCGTTACCCGCGCGCTCGCCGATGCCGTTGATCGTGCACTCCACCTGACGCGCGCCGTTGCGAACCGCGGCCAGAGAGTTGGAGACGGCGAGGCCGAGGTCGTTGTGGCAATGGACCGAGAAAATAACCTTGTTGTCGTTCACTTCGTCGACGAGGCGGCGGATCGTCTGGCCGAACTCGAACGGAATGGCGTACCCGACGGTGTCCGGGATGTTGATGGTCCGGGCCCCCGCTTCGATCGCGACTTTGACAGCCTTTAGAAGAAAATCGGGATCCGAACGCACGGCATCTTCCGGTGAATATTCGGCATTGCCGCTCAGTTTGGCGGCGTATCCGACCATCTCAGCGATGCGATCGAGCACCTGCTGCCGGCTCATCTGGAGCTTCTTCTCCATGTGCAGGTCGGACGTCGCGAGGAAAACGTGGATGCGGGGCTTCTTGGAATGCTTCACGGCGTTCCAGGCGGCGTCGATGTCGCCTTTCACGCAACGCGCGAGGCCGCAGATTTCGGGACCCTTTACTTTCTTGGCAATGATCGACACCGCTTCAAAGTCGCCGGGGCTCGCAATCGGGAAACCGGCCTCGATGACGTCGACGCCCAGCCGTGCCAGCTGGTGCGCGACTTCAATCTTCTCCTCGACGTTTAGGCTGCAACCCGGAGACTGTTCGCCGTCGCGCAGCGTCGTGTCGAAAATAATGAGGCGGTTGTCGGCTTTCTTCATTGAAGGACCTTCTCAGGCTTGCCGCGGCGTGTGCCGGCGCAGACGGTAGGCCCGCCAGAGCGTGCTCAACAGGCCCCAGAGGATGTAGCTGACATAGACGATGAAGATCGTGTTCTGGGGATAGGCGTAGATCATGAACAACGCGAACACCGTCACGAGGAACGTGCGCAGCGACTGGGGACGGAAGAAGTGAGTCTTCTTGAACGTGTGGTACTGAACCTTCGAGACCATAAGCAGCGCCAGGCCGAACACGATCAACGGAATCCATTTGCGCAGCATCGGAACGATCGCGTAAATGGAGTTCATCACACGTCCCTGAGTACCGTTGTCATAGAGGCCGATCAGGAGAACGAGCATCGCCAGACAACCGCCCGCGCCGGGAATCGGCAGGCCGACAAATGATGTGCTGGGCGCCGAGTCGTTCTTGAGATTGAACCGCGCGAGGCGAAGCGCGCCGCAGAGCGCGAAGAAGAACGCGAGCAGGAAGCCGAGCTTGCCGTAATCTTTCAGCACGAGCAGATAAACCATGATGGCCGGCGCCATCCCGAACGAGACGAGATCCGCGAACGAGTCAAATTCGCCGCCGAAACGACTGGAATGACCGATGTAGCGGGCGATCCTGCCGTCGAGGATGTCCATGACATGCCCCACGAAGATGGCCACCGCGGCGGCCGTCCATTTTCCGTCTCCCGCCGCGATGATCGCGTAGAAACCGAGCGCCATGTTGGCGACGGTGAACAGGCTCGGGATGAAAGCGCCCGCACGCCGGAAAGGCGTGTTGTCGAGCGGCCTTCTCGGTTGTTCCGTGGTTATTTCCATCGTGCGATCACCGTTTCTCCACCGACGACACGGTCTCCGACCTTGATGGCCCAGACCACCGAGTCTTTCGGAAAAATGACATCCACCTGTGAGCCGAAGCGAATGAGTCCATAGCGTGCGCCCTGCGTCACCGAGGCGCCCGTCCCCACCCAGCAGAGAATGCGGCGTGCGATGAGCCCGGCAATCTGATTGACGACGACCGGACCGCGCTTTGACGCGATGGTCACGAGATTCTGCTCGTTGTCGAGATGCGCGCGGTCATGCCGGGCGTCCAGAAACTTTCCCTTCCGGTAATCCACCTTTGTGACGGTCCCACTGACGGGAACCCGCTGAACATGGACATCGAAGACCGACAGAAAGATCCGGACGATCGGAAGCCCGATGTGCTCGCCTTCCGCGACGACGGACACTTCGACGACCTTGCCGTCACCGGGGCTGTAGACCAGGTTCTCGTCCAGGGGCGTGGCTCGGTCCATGTCCCGGAAGAACCACGCGCAGAAGAGAACCAGCAGCAGCCCCAGAACGCCGATGGGCAGGCTCCACCAGCGGCCAATCCACAGGAAGAACGCGCCGACGGCGCCGAAGCCGATGATGAAACGCCAGCCATCCGATGCGATCGGAATGCGCACGAAAAGTCCTCGCTTACGCTCGGATTATTCCCGC
>JAYTIE010000270.1:0-49953 GCA_043732015.1 Elusimicrobiota bacterium
CCGCCTAAGCCTCACGGCCACGGCGGCGCTTCGATGGTAGGGTGAAGCTAACTTAAGCTTTAATTTCGGCTTCTTCTGAAACGACCGAAGCGACGGCAGCGACCTTGTCGCCATCTTCCATGCGGACGAGGCGAACGCCCTGCGTGTTGCGGGAGATCGTCGACACGTCCTTGCAGTGCATCCGGATGTTCTTGCCCTTCTCGGTCATGATCATCACATCATGTTCGTCGCGAACGAGGCGGATACCGACGACCGGGCCGTTGCGGTCCGTGGCCTTGATCGTGATGATGCCCTTGCCGCCGCGGGACTGGTCGCGGTACTCGGACAACGGCGTGCGCTTGCCGTAACCGAACTCGCAGACCGTCAGAAGCGTCGTCTTCTTCTCTTCTTTCGGGTCGGACATTTCGAGACCGACGACCTGGTCGCCCTCATCGAGCTTGATGCCGCGGACGCCGCCGGCGGCGCGTCCCATGGAGCGGACCTCCTCCTCATTGAAGCGGATGGACATGCCCGATGTCGTAGCGAGAACGACGTCCTGCTTGCCGTCGGTGAACTTGGCGCCCATCAGGATGTCGCCTTCGTCCAGACCCATCGCGATGATGCCGGTCTTGCGGATCGAGTCGAACTCGGTGATCGGCGTCTTCTTGATCTGTCCACCGCGCGTGCACATGAGCAGGTGTCCTTCGGCGTTGTCGAAGGTCCGGATCGCGATCGCGGCCGTGATCTTCTCGGTCGTTTCGATCGGGATGAAGTTGGCCATGGCTTTTCCGCGCGCGGTGCGGCTGGCGTCCGGAATTTCGAACACGCGGATGCCGTACACGCGTCCGCGGCTCGTGAAGAGCAGCAGGTGCGAGAGCGTGCTGGTGACGAACAGCTGTTCGACGAAGTCCTCCTCCTTCGTGGTCATGCCGGTCATGCCGCGGCCGCCGCGCCCCTGAGCGCGGTAGGTGTCTACGGGCAGGCGCTTCACGTAGCCGGTGTGGGAGATGGTGACGACGACGTCTTCGTCGGCGATCAGGTCTTCGACGTCGAACTCTTCGAACGAGGCCTGGATCTGCGTGCGGCGCTTGTCGCCGTAGCGTTCTTTGACCGCGATGATTTCCTGACGGATCAGCGCCATCAGCTTGCCCAGGTCGGCCAGGATGCCTTTCAGGCGGGCGATCGTCTTCTGCAGTTCCTTGTATTCGTTCTCGAGGGCCTCGCGTTCTAGGCTGGTGAGCTGGTGCAGGCGCATGTCGAGAATGGCCTGGGCCTGGATCTGCGTGAAGCCGAAGCGGTCCATGAGGGCGACGCGCGCAGTGGCGGTGTCCTTGGACTTCCGGATGATCTTGATGACTTCATCTAGGTGATCGATCGCGATGCGAAGGCCTTCGAGAATGTGGGCGCGGGCTTCGGCCTTGGCCAGCTCGAAGCGCGTGCGGCGCGTGATGACGTCGCGGCGATGCGCGAGGTAATACTCGAGCATGTCCTTCAGCGGCAGAACCTTGGGCTTGCCGCCGGCCAGGGCCAGCATGATGACGCCGAACGAGGTTTCAAGCTGCGTCATCTTGAAGAGCTGGTTCAGAACGATCTGGGCGTTGCCGTCGCGCTTGATCTCGATGACCATGCGGATGCCTTCGCGGTTGGATTCGTCGCGGAGGTCGGAGATGTCGGTGATCTTCTTCTCACGCACGAGGCCGGCGATGTTTTCGAGAAGTACGGACTTGTTCACCTGGTAAGGCAGCTCGCTGACGATGATGGCCTGGCGCCCGCCTTTCATCTCTTCGATCTCGGTCACGGCGCGGATGCGGATGGAACCGCGTCCCTTTTCGAAATAGTCGCGGATGCCCTGCTTGCCAAGAATGATGCCGCCGGTGGGGAAGTCCGGACCCTTCACGAGCTTGGACAGTTCCTTGATGTCGATCGACGGCTCGTCGATGACGGCGATGACCGCGTCGCAGATCTCGGTCATGTTGTGGGGCGGAATGTTGGTGGCCATACCGACGGCGATGCCGGAGGAGCCGTTGACCAGCAGGTTCGGGAGGCGCGCCGGCAGAACGGTGGGCTCGTTCAGCGATCCGTCGTAGTTGGGCGCGTAGTCGACGGTGTCTTTCTCTATGTCGGAGATGATCTCTTCGGTGACGCGGGCGGGACGGACTTCCGTGTAGCGCATGGCCGCGGCGGAGTCGCCGTCGACCGAGCCGAAGTTGCCCTGGCCGTCGATGAGCGGATAGCGGAGAGAGAAGTCCTGCACCATGCGAACCAGGGCGTCGTAAACCGACAGGTCGCCGTGCGGGTGGTACTTACCCAGAACGTCTCCGACGATGCGGGCCGACTTCTTGTACGGCTTGTTGTACGCCAGGCCCATCTCGTCGATGGTGTAGAGGATGCGGCGGTGGACGGGTTTCAAACCGTCGCGCACGTCGGGAATCGCGCGTCCCACGATCACGCTCATGGCGTAATCGATGTAGGACGTCTTCATTTCATCCTGGATGTTGGTCGGCGTGATGCCGAATTCCTGCTGGTCGCCCGGCTTTCCGCCGTCAGTGGGAGTCTTGGCCATTTTGAATGGTCTCCTGAATTAGATGTCGAGGTTCTGGACGTCGAGCGCGTTGGCTTCGATGAAAAGCCGGCGCGGTTCAACCTTGTCGCCCATGAGCGTCGAAAAGATGTCGTCGGCCGCGCGGAAGTCCTCGAGGCGGACCTGCAGCATGCGGCGGCGCGTCGGGTCCATCGTGGTTTCCCAGAGCTGTTCCGGGTTCATTTCGCCGAGACCCTTGTACCGCTGGATGGTGGCGCCCTGTTTGCCCGCTTCCTTGATCGCCTCGACGAGTTCGTCGAGCGTCTTCACGTCGCGGTCGCCTTCTTTCATGCGCACGCGGTAAAGCGGCTTGGCTTCCATCAACGCCTGCTGTTCCTGCGTGACGTCGAAACCGACCGCTTCGAATTTCTTGAGGATGGCGCTCAGCTTCGGGATCTCGGGGAACTCCTTCACGTCGGCCATCAGGTCGTCTTCGGTGAGATCGTCGGCGGCTTCTCCGACGGCCTCGGCTTCGGCCTTCAACGCCTTCTTGCGCTGCTTGAGGTATTCCGGCTGGAATTCCTTCCATTCCTTCTCACTGTAGATGAAGCGGCGGCCGCCCTTCTCATCGCCGACGGAATAGATGGGGAGCTTCTCGTTCTCGTAGCCCTTCACGAAATCGTCCCAGAGCAGGCCTTTGCGGCGGAGGCGGCTTTTCAGCGCCTCGAATTCCACGAGGTCGGACATCAGCGTGCGAAGCTTCGCCGCTTCGACAACGCCGACTTCCTTGTCGCCCTTCAACCGGACGACTTCGGTGGTTTCGAGCGCCTGGTCGAGCAGCCACTTCTCCATCTCTTCCACGGTGTCGATGTACTGTTCCTTCTTAGCCTTGGCCACTTTGTAGAGCGGCGGCTGGGCGATGTAGATGTTGCCGCCGTCGACGAGAGGGCGCATCTGCCGGAAGAAGAAGGTCAGGATGAGCGTGCGGATATGCGCGCCGTCCACGTCGGCGTCGGTCATGATCACGATCTTCCGGTAGCGGAGTTTCGCGATATTGAAACCGTCGGACTCGGAGGTTTCTCCGTTGCCGTTGCCCACGCCGCAACCGATCGCGGTGATGAGCGTGCGGATTTCTTCATTGGCCAACACTTTCGCGATGCGGGACTTCTCGCAGTTGATGATCTTGCCGCGGAGGGGGAGAACCGCCTGAAAGCCGCGGTTGCGTCCCTGCTTGGCCGATCCGCCTGCCGAGTCGCCTTCGACGATGAAGAGTTCGCATTTGTCGGGATCGCGTTCCTGGCAGTCCGCCAGTTTTCCGGGGAGCGAAGCGCCGTCCAGGGCGCCCTTGCGGCGGGTGAGTTCGCGCGCCTTGCGGGCGGCCTCGCGCGCTTCGGCGGCGTTCACGATCTTGTCGCAGATCTTGGACGCGGTCGCGGGGTTCTCTTCGAAGAACGTCGCCAGCGCTTCGCCGACGATGGACTTCGTGATGCCTTCGATCTCGCTGTTGCCGAGCTTGGTCTTGGTCTGGCCTTCGAACTGTGGATTCGGAACCTTGATGGAGAGAACCATCGACAGGCCTTCGCGGCAGTCGTCGCCGGTGATGCCGAGGTCGCGGCCCTTCGCCAGATCGCGCTTCTTGATGTAGTCGTTGATGACGCGCGTGAGAGCGGACCGGAAGCCCGCCAGATGCGTGCCGCCTTCGACCGTGTTGATGTTGTTCACGAACGTGTACGACTGCTCGTTGTACGAATCGTTGTACTGAATCGCGACTTCGATCGTGACGTCGTCTTTTTCCTTGGACACGTAGATCGGCACCGGATGCAGCGCCTTCTTGTGGGCGTTCAGATACTTGATGAACTCATTCACGCCGCCTTCGTAATGGAAGGTGTGCTGCTTGCCTTCCCGCTGGTCGATGATCTTGATGACCGACCCGGCGTTCAGGAACGCGAGCTCGCGCAGACGCGTGGAGAGGGTGTCGAACGAGAACTTCGTCACGGTGAAAATGGAATCGTCGGGCAGGAAGTGGACCTTCGTGCCGCGCTTCTCGGTCTTGCCGGTGACGGCCACCGGGCCGTCGGGTTTTCCGATCTTGTACGACTGCTTGTAAACCTTGTTGTCGCGGTACACTTCCGCCTTGAACCAGGTGGAGAGAGCGTTCACGCAGGTAATGCCGACGCCGTGGAGGCCGCCCGACACCTTGTAGGCGGACTTCTCGAACTTTCCGCCGGCGTGCAGCGTGGTCATGATGATTTCGAGAGCAGTCTTTCCCTTGAGCTTGGGATCCTTCTCGTCTTTCTTGACGTCCACCGGAATGCCGCGGCCGTCGTCTTCAACGGAGCAGGAGCCGTCTTCATACAGGATGACTTCGCAGGTCTTCGCGTGGCCGCCCAGGATTTCGTCGATCGCGTTGTCGACGGCTTCGTAAACGAGATGGTGCAGGCCCGCGGTCGACGTCGAGCCGATGTACATGGCCGGGCGTTTGCGAACCGCCTCCAGACCTTCGAGTACGGTAATTTTTGATGCGTCGTAATCGGCGCTGCCGCCGTTAGCTTTTTCCATAACGGAATCCTCTTTCTTCGACACGGAAAACTCCCCCTTTCTGATCGGACGGCTTCGGCGCATCGTTGGCGAGTTCAAACTGGATGTCGGTGATCATTCGACGTCCAAGCGCCTGGTTCACGCGGTTCAACAGCCGTTCCTTAATGTACAAAAGCTCCTGGCGATGAGCGGCCGAGGGGATACGAACAACGAGCTTCGTCCCCTGAATACCTTCCGCCTCACAACCACGCACGAGCCCTTTCGTCTCACGGTCCCAGATTTCAAACACCGCATACAGGGCCGGATCAAACCGTAGCATACGAAGCAGGCCTTCCATGGCCTGCGCGGCAGGCACCTTCGCGCTCTCGCCCTTTCTCAAATAGGTGCGGATCTTCTCCATGGCATCAGCTCAGGTAGGCGGCGGACCGCTCAGCGGCCACCGCGTCGTCACCGGCTGCGAGTCCCACCGCTTCCTCCACTGAGACGCGACGGACACCCGACGCATCCACCCGGTAAACCGACGCCGGCAGATCGCAGCGCTTCGGCCATGACTCAAGGCCCGTCATCGTGACGAAGCACTGGCCCGTGCGGGAAAGCTCATGAAGCAACTGCTCGGCGCGCTGCGCGTCGAGTTCCGACAAAACGTCATCCAGAAGGCAGATCGGCTTCTGACCGAGCTTCTCCTGGACATAGGGAATCTCCGCCAGCTTGAACGCCACGGAAATGGTCCGCTTCTGACCCTCGGACGCAAAATGACGCGCCGGCCGATCGTTCAATAGAAATAGCACATCATCGCGATGCGGGCCTACCGCCGTCGAACCGGTGGCGAGCTCCGCGGCCTCAACACGGGTCAAACGCGCCTTCCAGGTGGCCGCGCCCGTTTCGTCCCACGGACCTTCGGCGGACGGCCGGTACTCGAGGCTCGCTGTCTCACGTCCGCCGCTGATGCGGCGTTGAAGATCGCCGACGCGCTCGGAAAAATCCTGAAGGAACTCGGCCCGTTTCCGGCACACGATCAGACCCGCGTCGATCACGGCGTTGGTCCAGGGTTCCAGTCCATCGCGACCGATTTCTCCATCGGCCATTTGCCGCAGCGCGGCGTTGCGGCTTTTGAGGCAATCCTTGTAGCGGCGCAGCGCCTCGGCGTAAGCGTGATCCACCTGAGCGAGAACCATGTCCATTGCGCGGCGGCGCAGGTCCGGCTCGCCTTTCACCATCGCCAGATCTTCCGGAACGAAACTGACAAGAGGAATACGCCCCAAAAGATCTTTTAATTTCACATCAATCTTGTCGTTCTGCCGGATCACGCGGCGGGAACCCGACCGGTACTTCATTTCGAGCGTGATGGGGTCGAGGCCTTCGGTCTCGTAGCCGAAACGTCCCTTCAACGCGAATCCTTCTTCGCCCCACGGAACCATATTCTCCGCTTCGGCGCCACGGGGGCTGATGCCGGTGGTGAGCACCGCCATTGCTTCGATGAGGTTGGTTTTTCCCGCGCCGTTTGGTCCCAGGAACAGATTCACGCCCGGGTCGACGGCGAGCTGGAGTTCCCGGTGATTTCGGAACTGTCGAAGAAGGATCGTCTGCAGGAACATCCCGTTCCGCTTAGACCTTCATCGGCATCATGACGTAGCGATAATTCTCGTCATCGGCCGGCCGGACAACGCCGGGATTCAGCGGCGTCGTCAGTTCAATCACGATCTCGTTCTGTTCGAGCGCCTTCAACACGTCGATCAGATAGGCCGGATTGAATGCGACTTCGAAATCAGCGCCTTCATAATTTGTGGCAAGTTCCGATTCAACTTCCACGCGTCCCTGGGCGGCAGCCTGAATGCGAAGAACACCCTTGGACAGCGAGAAGCGAACCGAGCCGCCGCGTTCCAGCGTGCCGACGGCCGCGCGTGTGACAGACGCCTGAAGCTGCACACGGTCCAGACGAAGCTGGATTTCCTTCGTCTTCGGAATGACCTGCTCGAAGTTCGGGAAATGTCCCTCGATGAGACGGGAGAGAACGACGGTTTTTCCGTCAAAGAAGCTCGCCTGATTGTCGGTGAAGGAAACCTTGAGATTTTCGTTTTCGCTTTTCTCATCAGACACGAGCCGGACGAGTTCCTGGACGGCCTTCGTCGGAACGATGACCTTGATCTGGATTTCCTTGTTCGCGATCGGACGCTGGATGTAGGCGAGACGGCGCCCGTCGGTGGCGACGCCGGTGGCCTTTCCTTTCTCGATGATGAAGTGAACACCGTTCAACACGTAACGCGTTTCATCGGCGCTTGCCGCGAACATGGTCTTCTTGACCATTTCCCGAAGCACGGCCTTGGAAATCGCGACGGATTTCGTTTCATCGAATTCCGGAAGGACCGGATAATCCTCTTTCGGAAGTCCGGTGACGTTCAGGCGGTCGCGTCCGGATTTGATCTCGATCTTGTTGTTGTCGGAAACTTCAAGTTTCACTTCGCGGCTGTCTTCGAGTGTGCGCAGGAAGTCGGCCAGAATTTTGGCCGGAATGGTAATGGCTCCCTTTTCGATGACATCCGCTTTCACCCAGGTCCGTATCCCAACTTCAAGGTCGGTCGCGGACAGTCTGAGTCCCTGTTCGCTGGCTTCAAAAAGAATATTTCCAAGGACCGGCAGTGTGCTTCTCACCGAGATCGCAGACTGAACGGCCTGGATGCCTTGGAAGAGATCCGCCTTTGTACAGTGGAGCTTGGGGTTCTGGCTTCTCTTTAAGTTAGATGAACCAGTCGTAGTAGAACCAGAGATGTTGGTAGGCATAATAACCCGTCCTCCCGGCAGAATGCGCTGCTAATCAGCGCTTTGAAAATTTTAGTTATCCGATACCGCTGTGGGTAACTTTCCCAATCCATCCCCAGCGTCCCCAGCCTTCAAAGTTGTCCACAGGGAGAGGCGTCTTATGCAGAATCGGTCCCCAGGTTTTTAGAAGCTGTTTTTAGGGCAGGTTCAGCAGACTCTCTTCGCGAACATCCTGCGTGATCTTGTTCACGAGCGCCACAAAATAAGGGTCGCCGCTGAGCTTGTTCTTGATTTTGTTGCAGGCGTGCATGACCGTGGTGTGGTCCTTGCCGCCGAACGCCACGCCGATCTCGATCGTTGAGAGTTCGGTGAGCGTGCGCGCCAGATACATGGCGACCTGTCTGGGAAAAGCGATGGCGTCGGTGCGGCGCTTGGATTTCATGTCCCGCAAATCGAGATTGAAATGCCGGGCAACCACCTTCTGGACCTGGTCCGTGGTGATCTGTGTCGCGTGCTCGGGCGCCGAGAGGATGTCCTTCAAAACCTTGCGCGCGGTGTCCACGGTGAGCGGAGAGCCCGTCAGGGAGGCATACGCGATGATCCGCGTGATGGAACCTTCCAGCTCGCGGATGTTCGTCTTGATGTGCGTGGCGACGAACAGAACGACGTCTTCCGGGCACTGAAGGCCCGTCTCATCGGTCTTCTTGCGAAGAATCGCGATGCGGGTTTCCAGATCCGGCGGCTGAATATCCGCGATCACGCCCCATTCGAAGCGGGAGACGAGGCGGTCGCCGACCAAAGTTTCCTTCGGCGGACGGTCGGAACAGATGACGATCTGTTTGCGCGTGTCGTAAAGCGAGTTGAACGTGTAGAAAAATTCTTCCTGCGATGAATCCTTGCCCATGAGGAACTGGATGTCGTCGATCAGCAGGCAATCGAGGCTGCGGTACTTCGCGCGGAATTCCTTCATGCGCTCGAAGCGGATGGCGTCGATGAATTCGTTGATGAACCGTTCCGACGGCACGTAGGCCACGCGGGCCTGCGGATTATTCGCGGTCACCTGACGCGCGATGGAATGCAGAAGATGTGTCTTACCGAGACCCACGCCGCCATATATAAAGAGGGGGTTGTAGGTGCGGCCCGGATCGCGCGCCACGGCCTCGGCGGCCGCTTCGGCGAATCGGTTGGACGGACCGACGATGAAATTGTTGAAAGCGTATTTGCTCTCGAGACGGAAGTCCTCGGTAAAAAGGGAGTGCTTGGACGGCGCGGCGGGACGAGCGTCGGGCATCGGGCGATAAACGGGCGCGGGCGCCATCACGGTGTCATCGGCCTGAATGTCGAAGGCAAGGCGAACGGGAGCGTCGGCGGTGTGGGACAGGACCTGTTCAATGCGGGTCTGGTAATGCGCTTTGATCCAGTCGGAAAAAAACCGGTTGGGGACGCGGAGGACGAAAACGCCCCCGTCGAAGCGCGAGGCCTTCAGCGGTTTCAGCCAAAGGTCGAACGTCTCGTCCTTCAGCTCAGGCTTCAGGTCGGCAAGAACGCACTCCCAAAGCTCTTCCTGTGACTTTGTCGAAATCATGGCCCCTCAGAGGGAAAAAATTCGGAAATTTTTGATGAGTTGCAAGTGTAGGAAAAGAGAATTCAGTCGGTCAATCTCTGTTCGTCGACGGAGAATTGCTGTCCAATTCTCCGGTAAAGAACGTTTTTCAGCGCTGATGTTTCCCACAGGTCCATCTCTTCAGCGGGCCATCATAGGATAACCGCGCAGTCTCCGGTTGCCGGATTTGTGGCATGTATCCTTTAATCGAGCCATGAGAGTGTCAGTTGTGATTCCAGCCTTTAATGAGGAAGCGAATGTTCCCGCGGTTCACCGTGAGCTGACGCTCGCTCTGGGCCGTGGCGCGTTCAGCGACTACGAAATTATTTTTGTGGACGACGCTTCGACCGATGGAACGGTTGCGGCTGTGCTGGCGCTGAACGACGCCCGCTCACGCCTCGTGCGAATGCCGCGCCGCAGTGGCCAGGCGCTCTCGCAACGCGGTGGCTTCCAGGCCGCGCGCTTTGAAACGATCGCGACGATGGATGGCGATGGTCAGGCGGATCCGGCCGATCTGAACCCGATGGCAGAGCTGCTGGGTCAGGGCTGGGACTTTGTGCAGGGGCGGAGATCAGTTCGCAAGGGACAGAAAGCCAGCCATTTCAGATCCCGGCTGGGAACTCTCCTGCGCCGGCTCGTTCTCGCCGACCGCTATGTGGACATGGGCTGCACTTACCGCCTTTTTCGCCGGCAGTGCACCGAATCGGTTCATTTTTTCAACGGCGCTCACCGCTTCCTTCCTTATATTGTGGAGCGCAAAGGCTTCCGCGTGACCGAGATGGATGTCCGGGACCGTCCGCGGGCCACGGGCCGGTCAAAGTACACCGTGATGGGCCGTTCGCTGAAGGGATTTGTTGATCTCGTCCGGGTTCGATTCACGGTTTAGTGACGCGCGCGAATAGGGTTGGTTGCGTCCACCGGAACCATTAGTTACTATGCCCCGTCATGAAAAGAACGTATCAGCCGAATAATCGGCGCCGCAAAAAGAAGATCGGATTCCGGGCCCGTATGAAAACAGCGGGAGGACGAGCCGTCCTCAGCGCTCGTCGTCGCAAGAAGCGCCGCCAGCTCGTTAAGTAAGCCCTCCTTCTCAACGAATCGTCCCTCGCAGCGGCCAACCAGGAGCAAATCCCGAATGAAGGGGTTTATTATCGCCACGCTTCGCTTCTACCAAGCGGCGGTTTCGCCTTGGCTGGGTGGGCGGTGTCGTTTTGTGCCGTCCTGCTCCGAGCATGTGCTCATCGCCGTCCAGCAGGACGGCGTGAGGGCAGGTCTTCGTGCGGCTTTTCGCCGTCTTTTGCGCTGCCATCCTTTAATGTCCGCCGGATTTGATCCTTATATATCGAGGTCCAAACAGGTCTAACCCGAGATATCTACCTATGGAAAAGAACAAAAACTTTATCGTCACGCTGTTGCTCGTTGTTGGCTTCATCGCCTTTTGGGATTCCGTCGTGATGAAGCGTTACGCGCCGCCGGCGGCCCCCGCTTCAAAGACTGCTGTGACTGTGTCCTCTCTCACCAACACCTCCGCCGCGTCCGTGTCGGGCGCGCCGGTTGGTCTCGGATCCGCCGTTTCGGCGGGCCCGGGAGAATCGGACGGGGTGATTTCCCTGACAGCGGAAGGCACCGAAGTGGCGATCCTCACGGGAGGCGCCCGAGTGGGATCCTGGCATGTGAAGGAAAAGAACCACTGGCTTGAGCTCGTCATGCCGGAGAAGCACCGGAACGCCTCGCCGCTCGAAACCTTTTCATCGCTCAACTTCAAAGGCGAACGGAAGTCCGACAGTCAGGCCGTGTTCACAGCCGACGATCCGTCAGGACTCCACATTGTCAAAACCATTTCGCTTCTGGCCCGCCCGCCATTCCATTCCGTCTCCGTGTCGCTGACCAACACGTCCGCGAAGGACGTCGCCGTTAAGCTTCCCGTTATCTGGGGCAACGGCCTGGACAAGCATCCGGTTGGAGCGCCCTACGATCGGGATCAGACCGCGGCCGAGTCCTCGGCGCTGGGTCGCGTCGCCGATCAGGTTCGTCGCTGGCATGCCGGACTTGTGGTCGGGCGCGTGATCGACCGTGAAGACGACAGCGCTTTCAGCTGGGCCGGTGTCGACAACCATCACTTCCTAGCCGTGTTTCTTTCACCCGATGGAACGCCGCTGAGCCGGATCATCGTTCGCGCGGACCGCACCTTCCCGCCGGTGGCCGGACCGATCATCGAGGCGCAGTTGAAGCCCGGAGAGACGCTGAACAAGGAGTTCCTCCTTTACGTTGGCCCGAAAGACACGAAGGTGCTGACCGATGCGGGCCACGATCTCATCACGTCCGTCGACTTCGGCATGTTCGGCTTCATCTCTCACGGCCTCCTGAAAGTTTTGGGGTTCTATCGCAATCTCACCGGCAATTTCGGCTGGGCGATCATTCTCCTGACGCTGACCATTCAGCTCTGCATGCTGCCCCTCACGAAACGCAGCCTCGAGCACTCGGTGAAAATGCGGGAGCTTCAGCCTCACCTGAAAAAGCTCCAGGAACAGTTCAAGGAAGATCCGAAGCGCTATCAGATCGAGATGATGAACTTCTACAAGAAGAATGGAATGAAGTTCATGGGTCTGGAAGGCTGCCTTCCCGTGCTCCTGCAAATGCCCATTTTCTTCGCGTTCTATTCGGCGCTGAACAACTCGTACGATCTTCGCGGCGCGGAATGGATTTTGTGGATCAAGGACCTCGGCGTCAAAGACCCGACGCATGTGCTGCCCATCGTCATGGGTTGCGGCATGCTGGCGCAGCAGAAGCTGAGCGGCGCCGCGATTGATCCGGCGCAGGCCCGCATGATGATGATCATGCCCGTCATGTTTACCTTCATGTTTTTCTCGATGCCGGCGGGACTCGTTCTCTACTGGTGCGTGAACTCTCTGGTGACGATCGTCATCCAGCAGGTGCTGTCGATGAATCGCCGCCACCACCCGATCGTCCCCGCCTAAAGCCCGGGCTATTTTTTTGGGGCGGGCCATTTTATGCAGCCGCCGATAGACGACATCATCGTGGCCATCGCCACGCCCCTGGGCGAAGCCGGACTCGGCGTTGTTCGCCTCTCCGGCGCCGGCGCGGTCGATTTGTCCGCCCGTTTCTTTTCCTCGAAGTCCTTTCCTTCCGCGGCCTCTCACACCCTTCATCACGGTTGGCTTGAACGGGGCGGCACTCGCCTTGATGAAGCCGTCGCTGCGGTTTTCCGTGCGCCAACCTCCTTCACCGGCGAAGAAATCGTTGAGTTTTCCTGTCACGGTAGTCCCACGGTTCTCCGCGAACTTGTTTCGTGGTCTCAAAGTGAAGGCGCACGCCTGGCTCGCCCCGGCGAATTCAGTGAGCGCGCCTTTCTGAACGGGAAAATTGATCTCACTCAGGCGGAAGCGATCTCGTCTCTCATTTCGGCCCGCTCGCGTAGAGCTGCCACCGCCGCTGCCGATCAACTGGCCGGCGGGCTGTCGCAGCGCATTGCTGATATCCGGACGAACCTCATCAATCTCCTGGCGGAGATTGAAGCCAATCTGGATTTTGTTGAAGAGGACATTCCCAATGTGTCGCGTCAGCGCATGGCCGAAGAAATTCTTGGCATCGAGAGCGTGCTGATCGAACTCCTGGCATCAGGCTCGCGCGGTCGCTGGTTGCGCGATGGCGCGCGCATTGTGATGGCCGGTCGTCCAAATGTCGGGAAATCATCTCTTTTCAATTCTCTTTTGGCCGAGGACCGGGCGATCGTCAGTAACATCCCGGGCACCACCCGCGATACGTTGGAAGAAAGCGTTCAGTGGGACGGATGTCCCGTGACGCTCGTGGACACAGCGGGCCTTCGCGACGGTGGCGACGCGGTCGAAGAGATGGGCGCTGCCCGCGCCCGCCACGCTCAGCGGCGGGCAGACGTCTCGATCTTCGTGATGGATGCCATTGAAGGGCTGACGCCGGACGACCTTGTCATTCTGAGGTCCCTCCTGCCGCGTCCGGTCATCGTCGCTCTCAATAAAATGGACGCCGTCACGCTCCGGCCGCTCCTGGGCGGAGAATTCCGGTCTCTGCCGGTGGTGGAAACGTCGGCGCTTCGCCATGGAGGGTTGCCGGAACTTCGGAAAGCGGTTCTGGCCGCGCTTCCCGACGGAGAAGCGCGCGGCGAATCCGGGGTGGTCGTCACCAGTGAGCGCCACGCGGAACGGCTGCAGGGATGCCTGATGAAACTGGTGCAGGCGCGACTGGCCATTTCCGAGGGCAAATCCGAGGAAGCCATCGCGTCCGATCTCCGGGGCGCCGCCGCCGAACTGGGCGCGATCACCGGGGAAAATGTGAATGAGGCCGTGCTGGGGGCCATCTTCCGGCGGTTCTGCATTGGGAAGTGACTTCTTGATACACTGGCGTCCTTCATGAAACGGCTCTTCCTTTTTGATCTCGATGGCACGCTCGTCAGCACGGGCGGCGCCGGAACGCGGGCGCTGACCAAAGCATTCCGAGAAATGTTCGGGGTTGAGGACGTGTCCCACAAGATCAAGTTCGCGGGAAAAACCGACTTCGCCATTTTCCGTGAACTCGGGCGTCTCGTGCTCGCGCGTGAGTTTGAAAAGTCAGATCTCGAGAAGATCGCCTCGGTCTATCTCGGGCATCTCGAACGGGAAATGACCGTTCCCGGCGGACGAGGCGCTTTCAAAGGCGTTCGTGAATTCGTTGAGCATCTCTCGCGGCGCGATGATGCGGTGCTTTCTCTCGGCACCGGGAACCTGGAACGCGGCGCGCGCCTCAAGCTTCATCCGCACGGCCTGAACGATTTTTTCCCCGACGGTGGATTCGGTTCCGATGCCGAAGACCGGGCCGAGCTTCTTCGCGTCGGTCACCGCCGCGCGTCCGCCCGGGCCGGAACCGACATACCGCCGGACCAGGTTTTTGTGATCGGCGACACGATTCTCGATATCGCCGCGGCGCGCCGTGCGGGCTTTCGCGTGGCCGCTGTCGCCACCGGCGGGGGAACCTACGAGCAGCTCGCGGCGGCGTCACCCGATTTCCTGATGGAAACGCTTCTCGAAGGATTCGACTGGCTGAAAAAACTCGAGAACGGGACGGCCGCGTGAAGAATCTGGAAACCTTCCTGATCACGACGGGCCGCACGCTGGCACAGATGGCACTTTATTCGCCGCAGCATCCCACGGTGAAGGGCGCGGTTGCGGAATCGCACCGACTCATCTCGACGCTCCTCGACGAAGATCCCGAAATCGTGATCGCATCGAACGAGAAGAAGATCATCGTCAATGGCCGCGCGCCGGAGGGCGTTGCCGACGCTGTCGTTCGTCCTTTCCTCCAGCTTCTTACCGCTCACAACCTTCATAGCCTCAGTTTCTCGCGCGGAATCATCCCGGAAGAAATGGAATCCTTTTTCCGTCTTGCCGCCGGTGGTGAATTGAAACGGAGCGGCATCAATCCTGTTGAATTTTTCGCCAAGCACAACGTCACGCACATCCGGCTGAACGAGGCGCGTTACGCGAAGATCGGCGAGGACGAGAAAATCGCCTCCGAGGACACGCCGGAAGGCGAAGGAATCGGACTCCGCGAGCAGCTCGAGAGCGTAACTCTCAATGAACTCCTGAAGAAGGTCATCGAGAAAGCCGTTCCGGACGCCGTCGACCGGGAATTCATTTTTTCCCGGGCTCTCAGCCTCGTCAAATCGCAGATCGACACGGCCGTCGAGAAAGTCGTCACGGAATTCAACCGCGAGAGAACGCGCCTCACCAACGAGCGCGAACGCACCGAGACCGTCGTCACCGAGATGGCTGACGGTGTCGTGGTCGTCGACGAGTCCGGCCGCGTGTTGATGATGAACCCGGCCGCAGAAAAAATCTACGGCGTGAAGTTGGGCGAAAGCCTGGGCAAGCCGCTCTGGGAAGGCGCCCGCGACGAGCAGATGATCGCGCTGGCCAAAGATCTCACCGCGCCGAGCGATCAGGCCACGGTGAAGGAAGTTCAGATCCACGGCAACCTGGACGCCCGCCGCACGCTTCGCGCCAGCACCGCCGCCGTTCAAGATCCGAACGGCCGCGTGGTCGGCATGGTCTCGGTTCTTTCCGACGTCACCAAGCAGAAGGAGCTCACGCGGCAGCAGAATGAGTTCATGGCGAACGTGACGCACGACCTGCGGGCGCCGGTACATGCGGTGAAGCTGGCCGTGACCGCGATTCTCGAAGGTTCTGCCGGCGTCACCACAGGAGAGCAGCAACGCATGCTCTCGGTTGCCGAACGAAACGTCGACCGCCTGAGCCGCCTCATCGACGACCTCCTCGATTTCTCGAAGATCGAATCCGGGCGGATGGAAATTCATCCGCAGGTGATGGAAGCCGAACCGCTTTTGCGCGAAGCCGCCGTGAGCATGGAATCCTGGGCGAAGACCCGCGGCATCACGGTTGCGTTCGTTCCGGGCAAACAGGTCCCTGCCGTGTTCGTCGACAGCGACCGCATTCTGCAAGTGATCAACAATCTGGTGTCCAACGCGATCAAGTTCACGCCCAATGGCGGCCGTATCGAGATTCGCGCTCGCGAAGCGCTCGACGCGGGCAAGAAAGTGGTGGTCGTCGAAATCGAAGACAATGGAAAGGGAATCTCCGCGGAAGACCAGAAAAAGATTTTCGAACGATTCGTCCAACTGAAGCACACCGAGAAGATGGATATTCGCGGAACCGGACTGGGTCTCAGCATCTGCCGCGCGTTCGTCGACCTTCACAAGGGCCGGCTCTGGGTGCAGAGCCCGCCTGCTCCGGACCGGACGGGCAGCCTGTTCTCCTTCACGTTGCCGGCCTATGACAAGTCAGCAATGCCGGTGTCGCGCCCGAAAGTTGAAACGCCCGTTGCGCAGCCTCCGAAGAAGAAGTCCTCGATCTGGGAAAAGATTTTTCGCTTCAAGGTCATCGCCGCCGCCATCCTGTTCGCGGCCGCCTCGGCCCAGGCCCGCCCGTACTCGGGCCAGGTCCGCCGCGTTCTATCTCCGACCGAAATCCAGCTTGAAGATGGAAGCAAGGTTCGCTACCTCGGCGTTCTGGGTCCCGAGCGGGGAAGCGATTTCTACGCCGAGGCGCAGTCCGCCAATCGGATGTGGGTGGAGCACAAGGACGTCACGCTCCAATACGGCCTTCAGGAGCGGGACACGGACGGAACCTGGCTCGCGTATGTGTACGTTGAAGGCGCGCTCGTGAACGAAGAGATCGTGAAGCAGGGGCTGGCGCTGGTGGCCCGCCTTTCCAACGATGAAAAATTTCTTCCGCGCCTCGTCACGGCGGAACGCGAGGCTCAGGCAAAGAAGCGTGGCCAGTGGATCGATTCCGTCCTACAACCCTATTCCATCCGGAACGGACGTCTTCCATGAGCACCGAGACCGCAGAACGTCCCGTCTGGTCTAAATCTCAGATGTCGGCGCTTCGCGAGTGCCGGAGAAAACTTCTTTTCTCGGTGAAACCCGCAGACGCGAAAGCGCCCGTCATGGCGGAAGCGGCAAAGCTGAAAAAAGTCCGGCCACGGCAGATGTGGGCGGGCGCGTTGGTCCATGAAACGATTGGAGATATCCTGAAGTCTGTCCGGCAGGGTCAAAAGCCGGAAGCGGCCGATGTGATTGTGGACAAGCTCAAGAACCGGATGCGCGACGAGTTCCGCGCGTCGAAGGACGGCAGCGCCGAAGCGCCGCTTCTCGAACACCGTTACCAGGCTGCGGTCGCTCCCGACGTGTGGCGCCGGCAGTGGGACGGAGTCGAGAAATCCATCCGCTGGTTTCTCGGATCGAAATGGCTTTCGCGTCTGGCCTCGCTCGGCCCCGAGTGCTGGAAAGCCGTTGATGAAGTCCTTTCGTTCGATGTGGATGGGATCAAGGCTTACGCCAAGATCGACTGCGCCGTCGAGATCGACGGAAAATTTTTCGTGATCGACTGGCGCACATCCGCGCCGAATCCGCAGGCGGAAGCCGGACTTCAGGTCGCCGCCTTGTACGCGTACGAAAACTGGGGCGCTGATCCCGAATCCCTGCAGGCGATCACCGTGTGTCTGCTGGACGGAGCGACCTATCACGCGGACGTCACCGAAGACTCTCTGATGGAAACCCACCTGCGCATTCAGGAAGAAGCGGGCCAGCTACAGGTCGCCGCCGCGCAATTTCCGGCTGATCCGTTTGCGCTTCCGGCGGCACCCCTGTCGACCTGCGCGCGTTGCCAGTTCCAGGCGCTCTGCCATCCCGGCGGCCTGGCGGGATGATCCGTTCGGCGCCTGCTCTGTCGCCACTGTCCGCGCCGGACTATTCGTCCTTCAAATCCGAACTCATCCGGTCCAATTGCTCCCTTTGTCCTTCGCTGTGTGCTGAGCGACACAACATTGTGGTGGACCGCGGTCATCCCAAGGCCAGCGTGATGGTTATTGGCGAGGCGCCCGGCGCAACCGAAGACCTGACGGGTCAGGCCTTTGTGGGGCGCGCAGGGCGCCTTCTGGACCGGATGCTGGCCTATGCGGGTCTGAATTCAGCTGAAGATGTGCTGATTGCAAATGTCGTGAAGTGCCGGCCACCCAACAATCGGCCTCCCACTCCGGAAGAGGCAGCGAACTGCCTCCCGTACCTTTTTTGGCAGCTCAGGCAGGTTCAGCCTCAGGTGGCCGTGCTGTTGGGCGCCACGGCCGCTCGCCATCTGTTGCCTCCGGATGACCGCCCCATGCGCGACCGCGTGGGCGGCTTCAACACGATATCGGGCTTTCCTGGCATATCGTTTCAGCTTCTCTACCATCCCGCCTACCTGTTGCGCGATCCGCGGAAGAAGCCCGAGGTCCGCGTCCATCTGGATGCGCTTCGAGCCCATCTCCAGTCGTCGGGCATTTCCGTCGGACCGCAGGCGAAAGACGGTTTCTAAACCGGACATTTGCGGTAGAATCCTCTCACTGCCGTTGATTTACCCATGGGAGGGTTCGACGTATGAAGGCACTGACCGTCGACTTCGAGCACATCATCCAATCCATGCGGGATCTCTGCCGCCAGAACGACGACTACTACCTGGACAAGAGCACCGGCAAGATCTTCGCGCTCTCGCGTAATCTCATCCGTTCCCTCGAGGCTGACCGCTCCCGCACCCGTCAGGAAATTCCCGAGTGGGAAGTCCAGCTCATTCCGCTTGCGCGTGAAATTGTTCTCGGTGGATCCCAGCAGTATGTGCGCGTTCCGGAAGCGTTCGGCAGTCCGGAATCAAAATGGATGATGGAATTCGCGCGCGAACTGCGCTCCTTCCGTCTCAAACAAAAGCTTTTTGTCGCCCTTCGGGGCCGCGGCTCCTGCGCGCGCTTCAAGGAAATTCTTCGGGACGCGCCCGACGATGCGCGCAAGTGGGCGCAGTTCCACCAGATGCGGTGGGAAGAGAAAATTCAATCCTGGCTCGAGTCTCTGGGTATTCTTGCGGTCAACGCCCGTCCCCGCGTCCGCGCTCCCGGTTGAGCCGCTCCCCCGTTTTCGCCAACACTTCCCCGACCAACCTCCGCTCCGCTCTCGTCTGCCCCACGGCCTTCAAA
This sequence comes from Elusimicrobiota bacterium, assembly GCA_043732015.1. GTDB lineage: Bacteria > Elusimicrobiota > Elusimicrobia > F11 > F11 > JBBRXR01. Next base: position 18,951 of record JAYTIE010000270.1, read on the forward strand.
GGAACGCTCTCTCCACTCCAGGCCGCACAAGCCATCGCGCGTGGCATCAAATCCTCCTTTCGATCCGTGACTTTGTTGCCGCTCGCCGACGGCGGTGATGGGACCCTGGAAGTTCTCATGAGCGCGTTTCGCGGCAAACGCCGTCGCACGCGGGTCACTGGTCCTTTGGGACGGCCTGTCGTGGCCGAATGGGGATTCGTCTCCGGCGTGCGGGGTCTTCGAGGGCCGACGGCGGTAATTGAAATGGCGCGCGCGTCAGGCCTCGCGCTGACGCGCGGAAAGAATCGCGTAATGGAAGCGACCTCCCGGGGGACCGGCGAACTGATTTCAGCTGCGTTGGACGCCGGATGCCGTTCGATACTTCTCGGCGTTGGTGGCACCGCCACCGCGGATGGCGGCGCCGGCGCGCTGGCCGCGTTGGGCCTCGGATTTTTGGGCCGCGGGAAGCGTCCTCTCGCCACAAGTCCGTTGTCTCTTCTCGAGCTCGCAAGCATCGATAGCTCAACGCTGGATCCGCGGCTTCGCCGGACAAAAATAATCGTTCTGTGCGACGTCTCGAATCCTCTGTTGGGTCCACGGGGATCCGCGCGGACCTTCGGCCCGCAGAAGGGCGCTTCGGCGGCCGAGGTGCGCGTGCTGGAGCGCGCGATGAAACACTTATCCACTTTTGCGCATCGACAGACGAAGAGTTTCCCCGGCGCAGGAGCTGCGGGCGCGACGGCTTTCGGCCTCTCCGCTTTTGCGGGAGCCCAACTCGTCAACGGTTGCGCGTTCATCATGACCGCGGTGGGTTGGCGGACCTTGGCGCGGCGCGCGCAGGTGCTCATCACCGGTGAAGGGAAATTGGACAGGACGAGCTTTTCAGGAAAAGTCGCGGGAGAAGTTTCGCGGTGCCGCCGCCGGGCCACGGCGGTCGCCATCTGCGGAAGCACGAATTTAAAGAAGACAGACTTGTTCCGCCGGGGATTCTCAGCCGTTGAAATGCTGGGCCCGGATGGGCTGCAGCACCCGGCACGCGCCGTCGAGAACGCCGCCCGTCGCGTGGCGGAAAAAATTTCAGGAGGCCTTCATGCAGAGTAACACCCCATCCGCACCCATTCTCGATCTGACACGGGTGCTTTCCCCAAGATCGGTCGCGATCGTCGGAGCGTCCCGCAAGGAAGGATCCGTGGGCGAGGCCATTTTCAAGAATCTGCTGCGCTCCGACTTCCAGGGCGTGCTTTATCCTGTTAACCCGAAAGCCCATTCCATCGGCGGCGTCCGCTGCTACGCGAGCCTGTCCGACATCGGACAGCCCGTCGACCTCGCCATCCTCATCGTTCCCGCGCCGGTCGTGCCGAGCGTTCTCGAGGAATGCGCGAAGGTCGGGATTCCCGGCGTCGTCGTGGTGAGCGCGGGCTTCAAGGAAGTCGGCGGAAAAGGCGTGGAGCTGGAGCAGGAGATCCGCCGTATCGCGTTCGAGAATAACATCGCGCTCATCGGGCCGAACTGTCTCGGCTTCATCAACACGGATCCCGCCGTCCAGCTGAACGCTTCGTTCGCGCAGACAATGCCGAAGAAGGGGAACATCGCGTTCATCTCGCAGAGCGGCGCGCTCTGCACGGCCGTCCTGGATTTCGCGCGTGGGAAAGGAATCGGTTTTTCGAAATTCATCAGCATGGGCAACAAGGCGGTCGTGAACGAACTCGACTTTCTCCGCGCTCTTCACAACGATCCGATGACCGACGTTATTCTCATGTACGTCGAGGACATCATCGACGGTCAGGAGTTCATGCGTCTTTCACGGCAGGTGACCGGAGAAGGAAAGAACCCGAAGCCGATCATCGCGATCAAGTCCGGCCGGACGACGGAAGGCGCGAAGGCCGCGTCTTCCCACACGGGATCCCTCGCCGGATCGGACGACGTCTACGACGCCCTCTTCCTCCAGTCGGGCGTCCTCCGCGTCGAGACGGTAGAAGAGCTCTTCGACTACGCCGTCGCGTTCTCGCAACAGCCGCTGCCGAAAGGCAACCGTGTCGCCATCGTCACCAACGCGGGCGGCCCCGGCATCATGGCCACCGACGCCGCCATCCGCCACGGCCTGACGCTGGCGGAGCTCAAGCCCGAAACCGTCGCGCAGCTCCAGAAGGATCTTCCCTCGACGGCGAATTTCCACAATCCCGTCGACGTGATCGGCGACGCGCGGCACGACCGCTACGAGTCCGCCATCCGCGCGGTGATCAAGGACCCGAACGTGGACGCGGTCGTCGTCATCCTCACGCCGCAGGCCATGACCGACGTGCGCGAGATCGGCGAGGTCGTCGTTAACGTTGCCGCAGAGTCGAAGGCCGTTCCCGGCGGACCGAAACCGATCCTCGCCAGTTTCATGGGAATCGTCGACGTGTCCGTGGGCACGGCGCTCCTGGAAAAAGCCGGCATTCCGCACTACACGTTTCCTGAAGGTCCGTGCCGCGCGCTGGCGCAGATGTACAAATACCGCACGACCTGGCTGGACCGTCCGCGCACGGAAGTCATCCAGTATGCCGTCGACAAAACGCGCGTGGCGAAGGTGATCGTGAAAGCGCGCGCCGATAATCGAGCCTATCTTCCGCAACTGGAAGCCATGGAAGTATTCGATGCCTACGGATTGCCCGTGCTGAAGAGCCGGCTTGCCAAAACCGATCAGGAAGCGGCGACCATCGCGAAGGAATTCGGATACCCAGTCGTGCTCAAGATCGCCTCCCCGGCCATCGTCCACAAACTGGACGCAGGCGGCGTGATCCTCAACATTCGCAACGAGGCCGAACTCAACGCGGCGTTCCACCGGATCATGGACGCCTGCTCGGCGCTGGTGGGGCGCGACAAGATCTGGGGCATCGACGTTTCGCAGATGGCGGCGAAGGGTATCGAGGTCTTTCTCGGGGCGAAGCGCGATCCGAAGTTCGGTCCCGTTCTCCTGTTCGGACTCGGCGGAACGTTCGTGGAAGTTTTTCGCGACGTGGCGTTCCGGCTCGCGCCCATTCGCGAGTGGAGCACCCGGGCGATCATCGAACAATCGAAGGCTTCCAAGCTCCTTCACGGATACCGCGGAAAACCGGCCGATATCGAAAAGGTCGCGGAGTGTATCGGCCGCCTTTCCCAGCTCGTTGTCGACTTTCCGGAGATCGTGGAACTGGACATCAATCCGATGACCGTTTACGAGGCTGGAAAGGGCGCCAGGGCGCTGGACGGACGCATCGTTCTGAGCGATCCGGACGAAATTTCCGCCGGAAGCGCCTCCCAATGATCTCCAGACGATAAAAACCCCGGAATGTTCCGCGATCTGCGGACGTCCGAACAGGCGGTGTAGGCGTCGCTCGCGCGGATCAGCGAAGAGGAGGACCTCGTCCCTTCGTCTCGCGCCTGTTTTCTGGCCTCCCGATCACCACGGTGCAGCTGGACACGGTCGTAGATTTGGCCAAACTCCTTGCCGTTCAGGCATAACCCGGTAATCCTGATTTCGTCGATTCTTAAGGAAAAATTAAGGCGCCGTTCAATTGAACGGCGGCACTCTTGATGCAGTGACCGATGCTTAGCGGGACTTATGCGCTCGGGTAAAATTATCGCTCTCTTGCTGGCGGTCATGGTCGCCCGGCCTGCTTTTGCCTTTAATCTGGCCGATAATCAGCCGGAGCCCCCGGGGGGCGGCGGTGATTTTGGAATGAGGCAGCAAATCCCGGCAGAAGCGATTAACCTCGCGGGAAATCCGCCGGCCAAACTGACACCAGAAGGCAGACAGGCGCACAACGAAAACATTTTTGCGCCGGACCGCCTGGCGCCTCCCCGACCCGGAGAAAATGGGCCGCGCAAAGGTGAATCAGGACTTCTACAGCCCGATCGGCCGGACGTCGTTCAACACGTGCCCATCGATCCCAGCGGAGACAGCAAACAGACCAAGTCCATTGTGCCCGGAGGTATGTTCATCTCGGCTATACCGTTTCTGCCCAACATCAATCCCGCGCCGGACGGCATGACGCGGCATCAGACGTCGGGCCGGTTCACCGACTTTAGTCCGACGACCCAGGTAGCGATCATAACCAAGCTGAAGGAATTGTCGAATAGTGGCGACCCGGCCATTGCCGCGCACGCGTCCGAGACGCTGGGTGCGATTGAAACCGGAAACGCGGGCAATGTCTTCATGGAAAGAGGTGTACTGGACGTGTCCGACCAGAAGGGCGGGCCGGTCATCGCACAGGACCTCGGTAAATTTGGAGTGTTGGGACAGGAGCCTATGGCAAACAACGCGCCGCAACAGCTGCAAGGCCACGGCATTCAGCACCTAAACGATCACGCCGCCGCCCCGCAAGAAGCCCCTCAGCAGAACGGTCAGATCTCCACTCACGAGGCTCCGCAGGTTGCCGTCGCGCCGGCCCCAAACGGTGCGCCCACCCAGAGAAATCCGATGCCTTCATCGACAATCCTCAACGGTGCTCCGGTGACTTTGCCGGAGCGGCCAGGCGGGGTGACAGAGACAGAACGGAACACGGCGCCTCAATTTTCGCGAGAATTTCGTGTTCCTCGCGCGGTAGCCCAAGTTCCCTACATGCCGGTAGGACAAATTAATGTGAGCCCCGGCGCAACGTCGGCACTGCCGCCTACCGAGAAAGCGATGGTCTGGCAGATGCATCAAGGTGACATGTTGATCAGAATTCCTCCGGCTGCGACGAAGGCCTATGAGGCAGGTCAACCGATAAGTCTGCCGTTACCGGCCAATACGATGTCGTCGAAGCCGGTCACACTGATCGTGCAAAAAGATCAGCAGGGAATGGCCGTACTCAGAGCCGTTGACCCAACGCTCCTTCGTCACTAATTCTCATTTAGATCTGGCGTCGATTTTCAATTACCGCCAAGATCAGGTGTGACGATCTCGGTCCCCTCATCTCGAAACCTCGCCATTGGGCTGGTTCTTTTTGCCCTTTCCTTCGTCGCCTTCACCCACACCTACCGGATTCAATCGGTCATTTACCAGGATGATTTCAGCATCGGCCGCTGCAACGACCACTCCGGCGGACAGGATTTCAAATGGGTCGTTTCCAGTGCCCGCGCCATCCGCACCGGCGCCATGCCGGATCTTCCTCATTCCCCCGTCTTCTTCGCCTTTCACATCCCGTTCACTTCTTTTGATCTGGGAGCGGGCTATCACTTTTACACCTGGCTCCTGATTTTTTTCCTCTTCGCGACCATTTATTTTTCGCTGCAGGAATCCACGCTCCTCGCCACGCAGGAATCGCTCGTTGTCGCGGCGGTCCTTCTGGCGACGCTGTACCATACCTACTGGTTTCAATATGAACTGGAGCGTGGGAACACCAACACGATCGCGGTTTTTCTCTGCAGCGCGGGACTGTATTCCCTGAGCCGGGGAAAGATCTGGATGTCCGTTTTCCTTCTTTCGCTGGGCGTCCAGTGGCGAATGTTTCCGGTCATTCTTGGCGCCCTACTGGTTCTTCGTGGCGGCCTGAAGCCGTTTCTCATTTTTCTGGCGATCAACGTGGCGGCGCTGTTTGTCGCGGGCAAGAGCGTGGCGCTCAACATCGGAACCACGATGAAGAAATTCACGGCGACCGTTTATATGTTTCAGCCCAACCATTGCCTGGAAAGCTACATGGGATACATCGGACATCTGAACCTTCGGCTGGCCGTGGTCTCGGTGCTGTTGGCCGTTTTCTTCGGCGTGGCTCTGGCGGAGATGTGGAAGAACAGATCGGTGGATTTTTCCGGCAACAAGGGCGTGACACGCCCCTTTTCCGTCGTCGAGGTGGGATTGATCGGGATGGCGTTTGAATTGATGTCACTCCTTCCCATTTTTGGACTTCCCTACAAATTCGTGATCCACATCTGTCCCTTTCTTCTGATGATTTCCCGGAAGGACATGGAAAAGGAGTTGCCCTGCTGGTTTTCCGCCGTGATCGCCGGCGGCCTCGGCGTGGCCATGGCCTTTCTCTCCGCCCCCAACATCCCCATTTGTCCCATGAAGACGCCGGCCATCCTGGCCAGTTTCGTTCTTTATGCCGCGGCGTCGACCGTCGCGTCCGTAAAAAATCGAACCCCCCGTTCGGTTCCCGTTCACGCCGAGTGAAAGAGTTCGAAACGAGGGGTCTCGATTTTTCCAGGCAGGAGTCCGCTCTCTAACCGGAGAGAAGCCCCCACGTTTGAAGCAAGTCGCCGTCCCGCGCCCACCGGCTTCCGATGTCGGTGCGGTAAAACATGTTGGGCAAAATAATGTTCTTGATGCGGCTGTAAGCTTCCCTCTGCGCGTCAGCCATAGTCGGCCCTGAACCCGTCACCACCATCACGTAACCGCTCGATCCCGCGATTCGCCAGTCGCCATCCACCAGCCGCACGTCGCAGGGATGAATGCCGGTGAGCGGCTGTTTCTTGAACATGATGACGGCGTCGTCGGAAAATTTTTCGAAAACGTCGGGGTCGTCCCACGGATAGGGGGGGACCGCGACCACGACGCCCACCTGATATCCCTTTGACGTCTTGAGCTGAAACGGCTGGCGGTTCGCGATCGAGAAAAGAAGATCGCTCCAGCGGCTCGTCACCCCTTCCATCTGGATGTTGATGGTCGGATAACCAAAACGTGGCGTTATTTCGAGCGGGTAGATGCCGCGCGCGTTCACGATGCAGTTCAAATCGAAGTAGCCGATGAATCCGATTTCGCCGAGGCGCTTCTCGTACTTCTTCAGCGTCTCCTGGAAGAAGCGGTTCGGTCCCGTCCAGAACATCGAGGTGCCCATCTCGCCGGTGGTCGGGCCAATCTCGTCGTTGAACATCCGCTTGTGCTCGAAGTTGATACAGACGGGCATGATGAATTCCGTGCCGTTGAAAAAAGCGCCGATGGCCACTTCGACGCCGGAGACAAATTTCTGGAGCTGGAAGCTTTTGATCTTCGATCCCCACCCTTCCTTGTAGCGATCGAGCATGTTCACGAGGTCGAGGCCGTCTTCTTCCTGGCCGACGAACGAGAGCACCTTGTCGTCCTGGGCGGTGCCGTTGGGTTTCACGACGTAACGGCCGGGATTGGACCTAACAAACTTGATGGCCTGGTCGAAGGAGGTGAAGTCCCAGCAGGGAAGCGTGTTCACGCCGGCTTTCCGGAGTTCTTCCTGAGCCCAGTCGCGGTCCAGTTCGAGGCGGTCGCTCAGGTGGGTTCCGCCAACGACCGCTTTGCCTTCGCGTCTCAGTTTTTCGGCGAGAGATCCGAACCCGATGTCGTCAAACACGATGACATCCGCCCAGTCCACGTGCTTTTCCCAGTCGTCGACCTTGTCGACAAATCCGTTCGAGACATTTCGTTCGCCCTTGTCGTGAATGTAATAGCGAACGAGACTGCCTTCGTTCTTGACGGCGTAGGCGAGGTCTCCGATACATCCGATATCGGAGATGAAAAGAAACTTCTTTGCGCCCTCCGGCGCTTTTGACGGACTGCTGCCCTTGTCTCCATTCATTGCTCTCCATTGTGTAGGCAATGGGTCTAAAAATCAACGTGATTTCATTTTTTCCGCTGCAGGCGGTACACTTGCGCAAATACCGAACGGAGGCCCCGATGCCATTTGTGACCATTACCATGCTTGAAGGAAGGACTGAGGAAGCGCGCGCGAAAATTTCAGAAGCGATTCACCAGGCCATGGTGGACACGATCGGGATTCCCGCCGATGACAAGTTTCAGATCATCAACGAGAAGAAACCCGGCACGCTCGTGTACGACGCCGCTTACGGCGGCGTTTCACGCACGGAGGGCGTGGTGGTCGTCCAGATCACCCTGAACGCCGGACGCCCGGTGGAGAAGAAGCGGGCGCTGTATGCGCGGATCGCGGCCCTGATGGAGGAACGCGGCGGGGTGCGCCCAGAGGACGTGATCGTGAGTCTGGTTGAAGTGACCAAAGAGAACTGGTCCTTCGGCAAAGGCCTCGCCACCTATGCTCAAGCTTAGGTCCTGATAGTCATTCGTTTTCATTCCCAGCCGGCCCTTGAAGCCGAATGGGTTTGGGGACATACTTGGACCAGTGCTTCCTCGCACACACACACAGAAAACGCCCTCGTTGAGCCCAACGGGGGCGTTTCTTTTTTCTCCCACGCGCCAAAAGATCTAAACTCCGAAACGTCATTTACCGACGAGTCGGAGGGAATCATGAGCACCATTGGCCGCCCGCATCCGCTTTTCCTTTCCGTGTTTCTGGGTCTCTTCTCCACAAGCGTCCACGCCGCCACGATCGCCAATGCCCCTTCGCAGAGGCCGGCGGGCGTTGAATTCCCCAATCTCTCGATGCCGCTCGATGCCGAGAAAGGCCACTTCGAAACCCCGATTCAAACCGTGACGCAGGAGCGCATGACGTTGCCTGAGCTCCGCACGTTCTTCGACACGCTGGACCGGGGCTCGGCTGTCCGGCTGATCTATCGCAACGGTTCCGAGTACGCCGGCAACTATTCCGGGGGCGACACGGATCATCCGCGCATTTATTGCCGCAAGGGCATGGGCGCGGCCGAGCCGGTTCCCCTTGAGGCAGTCACGGAAGCCTACGTGTTCGTCGCCGACAACCATCTGGTCAGAATCCGGTTGCCCGACTAGTCTCCCGGCATTCCCGCGCCGCATGCCGCTCTCCCGTTTCCTTCCCGCCCTTCTCATCGTTGTCGCAACCGCCGCCGTGCTCTGGGCATTGCGGCGTGAGCGCGAGTTGTCCGCTCGCCGCGCTGAAGAACTGGCGCAGCGCCTCCTGGAAGCCCAGCGCACCGATCCGGGCGTCGCATTCCTGCAGCGGGACATCAACAACCTGCGCGATCAGCTGTCTAAAGGTCTGTCGGAATCCGCGCGTTTGGTCAGCGAATCCCAGAAATCCGTCGGAGAGCGGCTTGCGCACGCCTCCGACATGGTCGGCCGCGTTCAGCAGACGCTGGGTTCCCTCGAGCAGGCCACGCAGCAGGTTTTCACGGTGGGCAAGGACATTTCGCGGCTTGAAGATCTTTTGCGCGCGCCGAAGATGCGCGGCGGCATTGGCGAGCAGCTGCTTGGCGATCTTTTGGGAATGATCCTGCCCGCGAAGCACTTCCGCCTTCAGCACGCCTTCAAGGGCGGAGAAACCGTCGATGCCATCGTGGACCTTGGGAGGTTTGTCCCGATCGACGCCAAATTTCCGCTCGAGAATTTTCGCCGCATTCAGGAATCTGAACCCGCCGAACGGAACGCCGCGCGCCGGCGTTTCATGCAGGACGTCCGCAAACACGTGGACGCGATCGCGTCCAAATATATCCGGCCCGACGAAGGAACATTCGACTTCGCTCTCATGTACATCCCGGCGGAGAACGTTTACTACGAAACCATCATCAAGGACGATGCGGCCGAAGACGCTTCCCTGGCGTCCTACGCGTTCACGCGCCGTGTGATTCCGGTGTCGCCGAACAGCATTTACGCCTATCTGCAGACGGTCAGTCTCGGCCTTCGCGGCCTCCGAGTCGAGGAGAATGCGGTCCGGATTCTGGCGAGCCTGGACCAGTTGAAGGGGGACTTCGGCCGTTTTCACGAAGAGTTCCTGCTCGTCGGAAAACACCTGTCCAACGCACGCGTGAAATATGAAGACGCCGAGCGCCGGCTGGCACGGTTCGAGGACAAACTTCAGGCGTCCGGATCCGACAAGCCCGCCCTCGCGGCCACGGAATCCCCGGCGCTGGACGTGCGATGATCTGGGCGCAGCTCGGAGCCATGATGATGGTAGTCGCGGTGGGCCTGGGCGCCTTTGGCGCGCATGCGCTCAAGTCCCGGTTAACGCCGGAGATGCACGCCATTTTTGAGGTCGGAGTTCGCTACCACGTCTATCACGCGCTGGCGCTGATCGCAGTGGCGTGGCTGTCGTCGGTCCGCGCGGGGAACGCGGTCACGGCGTCGGGACTCTGCTTCGTTGCGGGGATTGTTCTTTTCTCCGGCTCGCTCTACGCCTACGCGCTCACCGGCGCCAAACTGTTCGTTTTCGTCACGCCCTTCGGCGGCCTGCTGTTCCTCGCCGGATGGGTCGCCTTCTTTCTCGGCGCCAGATCCGCTTCCTGATTCTTTAAGGCTGCGGCGTCGGGCGCTTCTTGTGGATGCCGATCTGCACCGCATCCCGCTCGGTGAAAAGCGCGCCGAACCAGTCCAGCGCGACGCGCATCTTGCGCGCGAACCCCGGAATCCGGACGAGATAGAAAAGCCTGTAGATGATCCAGGCGCCAAACCCCGAGAAACGCACGCTGCCCGCGTTCACGACGGCGTTGTGACCGCCCAGCGGCGTCACGGTTCCTTTGTCCTTGAAGAAAACGGGGACGAGCGGCTGGTTGTTCAACGCGCGGTACACATTCGCTCCCACCATGCGGCCCTCGCCGATCGCGGATTGCGCTGTCGGCGGATGCGCCTTCCCGTTCTCATCCAGGTTCACGGCGCAGTCTCCGACGGCCCAGACGTTGGGAAATTCCTGCACGCGCCCGTCGTTGTCGCAGGTCAGCCAGCCGCGCTTGTCGGCGGTGAGGCCCATCTGCCGGACGAGCGGATGTGAGGCGATGCCGGCGCACCAGATCACGGTATGGGTGTCGATCTTTTCTCCGCTGGACAATGTCGCTGAGGTCGCGGCGATGTTCGAGACGGAGGTCTTCAGGCGGAAATCAATGCCGCGCTTTTTCATCGTCTCGGCGACATAAGCCGCGGTTCCTTCGTCCAGAGGACCCAGGATTCTTTCCGAAAGCTCTACCAGGATGAACTGGATTTCCGATGGTTTGATGTTGGAATAATGCGCCGCGGCTTCCAGAACGAATTCCTGGTACTCGCCGGCGACTTCAACGCCCGTGAAATTTCCGCCCACCACGACCACGCGGAGAAGGCGCTTCCGTTCTTCCGGATCGGAGATCGCGTCGGCCATTTCAAGCATATGAACCATGCGGTCACGAAGTCCCACGGCGTCCCGCAGGCTCTTCATCGTCCAGCCATGCTCGACGAGCCCCGGGACCGGTGGAAGATTGGACACGCTGCCCAGCGCGACCACAAGCTGATCGTACTCGAGCGTCACGCTGGGACCGTCGCCGGCGACGCAGTAGGTGACCTTGTTGTTCTTCGTGTCGACTTCGGTCACGTCGCCCATCCGGAATTCGCAGCCTTTCAGGTAATGGCGAAGCGGAACGGTCGCGTGGCGCGGTTCGAGGCTGCCGGTGCCGGCTTCCACGAGCAGCGGATAAAAAAGAAGGTAGTTGTGACGGTCGATGACGGTCACGGAGACGCTTTTTCCTCCGAGTTGTGAAAGGCTTCGCGCGCAATACGCGCCGCCGAATCCGCCGCCGAGAATGATGATGCGAGTCTGACGTTCCATTTTTAGTGTGGCTGGGCCCAGGTCAACCTGGTTGGGCCCGCCGGCTCCTTTTTGGCCGAAGCTGACTCCGTGTCCGGCGATCCGCGCGTTTCGCGCGGTTCCGGCCGCCAGAGTCCCCGTTTATCCCGGCGCGCCTCAGCCTCGAGGCGCCGGAATTGATCCGCGTACTGAAACGGGAACCTCGTATAGACCGAGGCGTAACCCGCTTCCAGAATCAAAGCGTTTAAGAATCCTTCATCGTATGAGTCAAGCTCGCATACGCTATCCGCCACCCACAGCTCGAGCTTCTCGCAGGGCGGCGGTTCAAAATGAACGTAGGCCAGTGTGCGTCCGTACCGGTCCTTGTGGTGATGCGCCGCGCTGGCCTGATCGTAATCCAGCGTCACGCGCCGTCCTTCGATGATCTCCCGGACGAACCTGGCCGAGCGCTCTCCCAGTTTACGGATGACCGCCTCGCGCTGCTTCGATCCGCCGGAGTCCCTCTCCATCTTTTCCGATGGGTGAACTTCCGGCGTGTCGATTCCGATCAGCCGGACCCGCACACCATTGGCCAGCAGCAACGTGTCTCCATCAACAACCCGTTTTACGATGAACGTATCGGCGGCTTGAGCGGAGGAAACCAATAGCCAGAGGCCAAGGAGGAGGGAGAGGGGCCTTGCCACGGAGGGATTCTAGCAGGTCCGAAGGGGTTTCTCGAAGGCCCAGTTTTCGTGCTGATTCGACGGATGCTTTGTCGTATAGTCCACCCCATGCCGAGCCAGAAAGTTTCTTCCCGGCGGTCCCGCGCGCTCACCGTGATTTTTTCCGTGAGCGGCGCGCTGGTCGCGCTGAAAAGTCTCGTGACACGCCTGTACGAGCCGGACCTGTGGTGGCAGCTCGCGCTGGCCCGGCAGATGATCGCCGAATCCCATGTGACGCAAACCGAAATACTTTCCTACACCTTCCTGGGCGCGCCCTACATCAATTTCGAATGGCTGGCCCAGCTGGGTTTTTACGGCGTCTGGCGGGTGTGGGGGCTTCCGGGCCTTTTCGTCGGGAAAATTCTGGCCGGCGTCGCCATCGCAACGCTGATGGCGCGCGCGCTGTGGAAGTGGGGCGGCCGTGGCGGAATTCTCATGGGTCTCTGGTGGGCGGTGTTCTGGGCGCTCCGTCCCCGCTTGAACGAACGGGCCGAACTGGCCACGCTGCTGGCCCTCCCCGTTCTGCTTCTCCTGTTCCGCACCGGAATTTTCTCCGTCCATCGTCGGCGCCTGGTGCTGCTCGGCGCCTTCGTTTTGACTGTGTTCTGGAGCAACGCGCACGGCGGCTGGGTGCTGGCGCCCGCGCTTGCTTTCTTCCTTTCCTTCGGCGCGCTCTGGACGCGCGAACACCGCCGGGCGGCGCCGTTCCTGCTGGGCATGTCCGTGATCATGACGCTGGGCGGGCTGGTTAATCCGTACGGCCCGCGCCTTCTGCTCGTGCACACCATTCATCTCGCGAACCTGGGCCGCGGCAGCGCCATTCCGGCGGTCATTGAAGAATGGGGAGCGACCTCCATTGCGGCTGCGCCCGTATTCTGGGCGCTTCTCCTCGCGTGCGCGATCGCGTTGGTGATGGGCGTGCTCCGGCGAAGTCCCTCGGCGCGGCTCTGGGCGCCCGCGCTTCTCGTCTTTGCGGCGTCGGGCGCGGCGTATTACCGGAACGCGGCCCTTTTCGTTTTTGTGGCGGGCCCTTTTCTGGCCATGTGGATCGCCGAGGGCGGCCGGAAGAGCCGGCGGTGGCTGATCCTGACGGTGCCGGTTGTGGTGTCGCTTGGCGTCGCGGCGCCCTCGCTGACGCGTCCTCTGCCAAAGACGCTCGTCCAGTGGCAGCGGCTTCCGGTGGGCGCCTGCGAATTCCTCCTCGAGAATGACATCCGGGGACGCATGTTCAACCCACTCGAGATGGGCGGGTTCATTGAATGGACGCTGGGCCCGGACCAGAAGGTGTTCATCGATGGCCGTTATCTTTTCTTCCCGCTCGTGACGGAGCTGACCGACGCCGTCGCGACGGGGGCGGTTCCCGCGCTGATGCAGAGTTTCCAGGTGGATCACGCGGTGGTTAATTACGGAATTTTCAACGCGATGGCGGCACCGGCCAGCGCGTTGTTTCCCACGGATTCGTGGGCGCTGGTTTACTGGGACGACGCCGCGCTCGTCTATCTGCGCCGCACGCCCGCTTTCGCGGGCGTGATCGCCAAGCGCGAATACCGGTTTGCGAAACCGGACGGTCCGCTCCCGCCACTCTCCGCCGCGGACCATGCGGCGCTTCAGGAAGAAATGGCCCGGCACCGTCGCGAGGTTCCGTTTTCCATCGTGGCGGCGAATCTGGCCGAACAGGCGGCCTCGCCCGTTTCAGCGCGCTGAGGCGCGGCGGGAAAGAAACCCGAGAAGAATCAGCGTCATCAACGCCCATTCGGGAACGAGACACGGCAGCAGGCGACTGATGGATCTTCCCAGCGACAGCGGCCATCCCGACGAATCGCGAATGTAGAAAGCGAATGTCAGGAAAGAAACGAAGCACGCGTACCAGCCCATCAGCCAGGTCGCGGAGCGACGCGGCCGCGTAGAAGGCCGCGGCGACGATCGCCTTTTTTCTTACCGGCGCCGATATCCCGCCGGAAATTATTCGCGGGTGGTTTTCCAACGGCGTTCGTCCGTTCCCTCATCCAGGATCACGTCGAACGTGAGGATGGAGATGGGGCGTTCGTCATCGGTTTCCGCGGTCACGCGCCAACGGCCCGGGACGAAATTCGATTTGATGGCCACGCCGCGGAATCCTTCGGCGCGCCCGCCCAGTATGTACAGCGGAATCCGGTCGCTGGTCTGCCACGTCTTCCGGACGGGATCACGAAGCTCCCAGCGGATGATCACCTGATGGCGAAACCGGCTCGGGGCGAAAACGCGCGCGAAGTAACAGAGGCGGTCCCCCGGACGCGCACGGAAGGGACGTGAATCGTGCCGCCAGAAATCCAGCGTGGAGGGACGTTCGTAGATCAGCTCATAGCGGCCGTTGACGCGTTGCACGTCGTGATAGAGGCCCTGGAACTGTACGGACAAAGGCACCGGCGGAATGAGGCGCAGCACATAGAGCGCGCCGATGATGGCGATGACCGCGCCCGCCGGCGCGAATAGCCGCTGACGGGACTGCGCCCGGTTCTCATCGAACGCGGCGAGCCAGTCCGCCACACGCCACACCACCCCTGTCGTGACCAGAAGCGCCAGCGCGAACACCCACCCGCCCATCCGGCCGATGATGATCGGAATAAAGAAGTTCATGAAGGACAACACGCAGAACGCGTAAAGGCCGAGCCGCATCCGGTGGCCGGCCCGGCGAACCTGGGGCATTTCATTCAGGAACAGGAGCACGACCAGGAACAGGAAGAAAACGAGGGGGCGCGCGCCCGTGCTGCTCTGGAAGTAGAGCACGACGTAGCTGCTGAGAAGGCCTCCGTAGCAGAAATGCAGCGCTTCAACGTTGTAGTGCCACCACTTGGCCAGGAAGGCGGGCGGTGTCCAGCCGACGCGAAGTTCGCGGTATTGCCAGATGAGAAACGCGGTGACGATCGACAGGTACAGCAGCTGCATGCCGATGTCGGCCAGCGCGTCGATGCGGCGGATTGTCAGGTAGTCGAAAATGAATCCGCCGACGAACATGAGTTCGTTGGCGTGGTGGTGGAGGCGTTTCGCGAAGGACTTCATATCCATCGAATATAATAGCCGGATCATGACGGAAACCATTTTCATCACGGGCGCCACCGGCTACATGGGGCAGGCCCTCGTCCCCGGCCTTTTGAAACGCGGGCACCGGGTTCGCGCGCTCGTGCGTCCCGGTTCAGCGTCCCGGCTGCCGCCGGGGTGCGAAGCGGTGCCGGGCGACGCCCGTGACGCCGCCACTTTTGCCTCGGCAGTGGCCGGTTGCACCGCGTTCATTCAACTGGTGGGCGTTTCTCATCCGGGTCCGGCGAAGGCGAAACAATTTCAGCTGGTGGACCGCGTGGCGGGACTGGGCGCCGTCGAGGCGGCCCGGCGAGCGGGCGTTCGCCACTTCGTCTATCTTAGCGTGGCCCAGCCGGCGCCCGTCATGGGCGCGTACATCGCCGTGCGCGCGGAAGTGGAGGCCGCCCTGCAGCGCAGCGGCATTCCCTCGACCGTGCTGCGTCCCTGGTATGTGATCGGTCCCGGCCACCGCTGGCCCCTGCTTATCCTTCCGGTCCTGTGGGTTCTGGAGCGCATTCCGGCGACGCGCGCCTCCGCTCAGCGGCTCGGATTTGTTTCAATCGGTCAGATGACGTCGGCGCTGCTGAACGCCATCGAGCGCCCGGCCGCGGCTGGCGTCAGAATCTGGGATGTGCCGGCGATCCGGCGTGGAGGAAAAGATGAGTGAGATGACCGTTGTGGCACGGGCCCGGGCGAAGAAAGGATGTGAAAAGGGTGTAGAGTCCGCGCTTCGCGCCTGCGTCGCCGAGACTCACAAGGAAAAGGGCTGCCTCCGCTACACGCTGCACCGCGG
Organism: Elusimicrobiota bacterium; assembly: GCA_043732015.1. Classification (GTDB taxonomy): domain Bacteria; phylum Elusimicrobiota; class Elusimicrobia; order F11; family F11; genus JBBRXR01. The sequence goes on from JAYTIE010000270.1 coordinate 34,826, forward strand.
CGCCGAAGATCCCGCTCTTTTCGTCGTCGTGGAACGCTGGGCTTCCCTCGCCGATCACGAAGCCCACATGAAGACGCCGCACGTCGCTGCTTTGTTTGCCGCCGTTCCGTCGCTCGTCGCGGAATCCCCGGAGATTCTCGTGCTGTCGCCTTTCGACGCCGGTCTCCCGGAAAAAGGCCGGCTTTAAGGAAGCGCCGGCGCCGGACAGACGGCGTCGGGAAGTTTCTTCAGGGCCAGGCCGTCGGGATCGTTCAGGTAAAGCGAGACCGGCAGTTCGATCATCCGAGCGGCGTTACAGGCTTCCTCCTTCTCCGCATCGCTCCTAACGTAGAACAGTCCGGTGACGCGGAGATTTTTACCGCCCGACTGAACCGCCATGTCGCTTCGCCGGCGGATTTCCAGCCAGAACTCGGGCGTTCCCGTCACCGCATCTTCTATCACGACGCCATCCACCTTTCCCCGCCAGCGCGGAATGCCCTCGGTGCCGTTGTTCACGTAAACCGTTCCGCCGTGGGTCCAGCCTTTCAGGGAGCGCACCAGCCGGTCCATCCCCGCCATCACGCGCGTTTCGGTTTTCGCCGTGAACACATCCACCGGAACGAGAACGGTGTCGGCAAACACGCCGTCCATTCCCATTTCGTGAATGGCGCGCGCCTGCGCGCGGACGCGTTGGCGCCAGGTCCGGTCGCCCGGGTTCACATAGTAAGAGCCCCACTCCGCATTGGAGTCCGCGACATGGTCGGGCCCGATCGTCTTGAATCCGGCACCCGTGTATTCATCCAGATACCAGGACGCCTGTCCTCCCGGACCCCGGCCGTTTCCCCGGCGGAGGGCGTCGTCCTCGCCCAGCGAAACATAGCCAAGCACCCGGGAAACGCCCGCGGCTTTCAGGGTAGCGACATCGGCTTTGGTGTAGTGCGCGGGCTGGAGAATGACGGTGTCGAAGCGGGAGAGTTCATCGAGGCGGCCCACGCCGTAATAGCAGGCGAGGCCGGTGCCGGCGCGGGCGTTTGAAGACAGGGAGAAGGTCAGTGCGGCGAGAAGGGCGCTTGCGAGCGCGCGTTTCACCGGCCGGTGCCGGAATTGATGAAGAAGATGTGACGGCTCAGGTTCGCGATTCCGTTGCGGAGGACGAGCCACGACGCCACCGTGCAGATGGCGATGGCGGCCAGGTAGCCCCAGCCGAATCCCAGCCACGGAGCCTGCGTCGCGTTCAGCCAGGTGAGGCCCGTGTTCAGCACGAAGAAAAGAACGGCCATGCCCAGCGCGCGGAGACGGAATTCGAAATAGAGAAGAAGGATCAGGTGAATCCAGAACAGCACTTGGAAGAAGGCGGCGCCGATCAGAACGCGGAAAATGTTCACCGTTGTTTCGTCGAGGCCCAGCCGGCGCAGCAGGAAGCTGCCGATAAAAAGACCGACCACTCCGACGACAAGTTCGAGTTCGAAGAGGTTGTTCATGTGACGCTTCAGATTTTTCCACAGCTCATCCCGCTGTTCTTCGACGAGGCGGAGCGAGCTGCGCTCCAGGTGCTCGAGATAATCGCGGTAGTCGTAGTAGAAACGGGTTTCCACCATGACGAGGAAATAGGAGATCGCCGGCATCATGATCAGGTAGGACAGGAAGGTGGCGATGTCGTACGGCGGGAAAATCCGCATGCGGCTTCCATCCACGATGTGCCCAGTGATGTGCCAGAGCAGGAATTTATCGATCCACGTTCCCAGGTTGTAGAGGAATCCGATCGCGGCCAGCGAGGAGAAGGTTTTTCCGTAGGAGAAGAGGAACGTGGGACTGAACGGTTCGATCTCCGAAGCGCCCTCGGGCTTGCGCATCGAGGCGATCAGCAGCCCGACGAACGCCAGCAGCAGTCCGCCCGCGAATCCGGAAAGAAGGCCATCCAGTCCCTGATGGCGGAGAATGAAGGCGAGAATCACGGACACGATACAGCCACCCGCGAACACGAAAAACGACGTCGCGTAACGCTTCTGGAAATCGAGATAGGCGAGCGAGCACCAGGCGCCGGTCAGAGAGGCAAACAGGATGGCGGTGGCCACCTGATAGAGCCACGAGTTGCCCAGCTCAACCGGAAAGAAGTGCCGGGCGCCCATCATGCCGATGACGAGCGACAGGGGAACCAGGATGAGCTGAACCATGGCCAGGGCGCGGCGCTGGTCCATGTGCCCCAGGAAACTCCGGTCCGCCAGGTAGCGGCTGAACACCATGAACAAGGGGCCCGTCGCGAGCAGGGATCCAGCGAAAATGTACATGACGGTGGACGTGAAGAAAACCATGTCCGGCAGGCCGAGAAAACGCTGCCCGATCAGGCTCACGAAGCCGACCGCGAAAATGGTGGCGAGCCAGGGACCGACCGAGAGCGCCAGCGAATAGCCGAACACCCGCGCAACGGTCACATAGCTGGATCCGCGCTGGAGGCGCTTCAGTTCTAAACCGATGCCGGCCATGCCGCCTCCTGCGTGAGGGAAAGGTAAAGGGTCTGGAACGCGTGTAACGTCCGCGAAACGTCGAATCCGGTCACGCGCTCGCGGCCCGCTTCCACCATCCGGTGGCGAAGCGCCGGATCGTCGTGAAGACGGCGGATGGAACGCACGAGCTGGTTCAGGTCGCGCGGAGGCACCACCTGTCCGATGCCGCTCAGCAGGTCCGGGATGCCGCCGCTCCGGGTGGCGACCATGGGAACACCCGAGGCCATAGCTTCCAGCACCGTCAGGGGCTGGACTTCCTTCAGGCTGCAGAGCACCAGGAGATCGAGATCGGCGTAGCAGTCGGCCGGATCCTTGAGGCCTTCGAAGCGGATCACGTTCTCAAGGCCCCGGCTGGACACCAGCGCGCGGCATTCGCGTTCGTAAACGGGATCTTCGACGGGTCCGATGATCGCGACCTGGAGATCGGGAATGCCGGGGAGAAGTTCGGCGGCCGCCATGATCAGAAGCTTGATGTCTTTCACGGGCGCCACGCGGCCGACCAGGCCCACGCGGAATCCTTCATGCGCTTTGCGAGGCGCCGCGGCGAATTTTTCGATGCGGATTCCGTTCGGGATGATCCGCGTGTTGCGCGGATCGGCGCCCATATCCACCTGATGCCGGCGAATGAATTCAGCGAGTGAGGTGACGTGGTCGGCCTGCTGGTAGGCCCAGCGGCTGACCCACTCGAAAAAGGTTTCGACGGCCTTCCGTTGTCCGCCCTGAAGGAAATCGTGGAAGGCGACTTCCATCTGGCGTTCCTGCAGATAAAGGCCGTGCTCGCTGATCACGAGCGGCTTGTTGTAGCGCAGCTTGGCAAAACAGCCGAGGAGACCGGCGTAACCGGTGGCGGCGCTGTGATAGATGTCGGCTTCGGGAAGTTTCGTGCGGATGAGGCGGACCACGCCGCGCGCCATCGTTTCCCACACCCAGAAGAAGCGCGCGATGGAATCTTCCTCGCCGGTCAGCGCGTACAGGCGCGAGATGAGATCCCAGAAGACGCCGTTGTTGAGCAGATCGTTTTCGTCGAGCGGCGAGGCTTCGATGCGGCGGACCAGCGGAAGAAGCCGGGAGAAATCGTTGTTCTGCAGTCCGTCAAACGCCGCGCCGAAAGCGTCCGCCACCGGTTTCACGGAGGCGCGCGAGCGGAAGCGGCTCATCACCGTCCGCTTGGCTTTCGAGGGATTCAGATTGATGGTGATGACGCCCTTCACATTCGAGGGAAGCGGGAATTCGTAATCGCGCGCGGTCCGGTCCCGGTCGGTCAGCGCGACGATGGTGAAATCCTGGTTGGGCGACCCCAGGATGAGCTCGTGCGTCCAGACGGAAACGCCGCCCTTCACATAGGGATAGGTTCCTTCCAGGATCAGGCAGACGTGTTTGCGCGCGCTCATGGTTTCAGTCTCCGGCGCGCGCGGGACAAGGTCCACAGCGGGAAAGCGAAGAGCGAGAACGCGAGCAGCGGCAGCCCGGCGCGCCGCGCGGCGCCCGCGGTGGCGGTCGTCGGCGAGATGCGGACGGTGTCGTGGCCCGATCCGTCGAAATGGAAGTGCGCCACGCCATTCGCGACGCCGGCGATGGCGACGTAGGGCCGCTGGCCGTTGGTGTCGTCCGCTGCGGTCACACGCAGTTCATAGGCGCCCTTTTTCGGAACGCGAACATCAAGCTCAGTCCGTCCAAAGGACCTGGTTTCGAGAAGGAGCGTGTCACCTTCCGTCTCCCTCGCATCCACCCAGCCGGCGGCGGAAACGACGCTCGCCTGCGCCTGCGGCTGGCTGGAAAGCGCGATCACATGCCGATGGGAGCCATCCAGGAACACGTAAAGTTTTCCGTTCCGGTCGGCGAACCCGACCACGTTTTCAGAGCGGCTGAAGTCCACGCTCTCGCCCGGTTTGGAGAACACGACCGTCCGGCAGTCGCCCGCGTTGGAAACCACGGTGCGCCCGTCATCGTCGCGCGCCAGGGCCGCCGTCTGGAAATCGCTGACGAGTTTCGTGTAGTCGGACACGAGCACGGGAGACACTTCGTGGCGGGTGGCCCAGTCGAACACCGAACACAGGGCCCGCAGGGACTTCACGGATTCACCGCTGTAGAAATGGAAGTAGGCGTGCGCGGGCGTTTCCGGCTGCGCGGCCGTCCGCTCGAAGGTCTCGATGATGTTCTGGTAACCGTCGAGGTGATCCTTGGACCAGCCGGAGGTGAGGTCGAAGTCGTTCGAAGCCCGGTGATAGAACTGCATCATTCCGTCGATGCGGCGGGTCATGGGAGAAAGATGGGTGCGGGACGGATACAGCTGGTCAAATCGGTTCGTGAATCCGGTGTCTCCGTTGAGGCCGTTGATGTTCGCGACGCCGAGCGCGGACAGGCGACGCAGCGCTTCCGCCGGTGGATTCGCGAGCGAGCTCCAGGTGAACAGCGCGACTTTTTTTCCTTCCGGCATTACGCGCTCATTCATGGTCGTGATGGATCCGTCAATTTCCGCCGCCAGGTCCACGGTGGGCGCCGACCAGTCGAGCGGGTGCGACGCGCTGTGGCTGGCCGCTTCCACGTGGGGCAGCGCGAACATGGCGCGCGCAATGCCGAGTGCGCGCGAATCGCGATCAAGATCGCTGGACACCACGGAGACGGAAATGGGCATGCGGTAAACCGACAGGATTCTTTCGAGAATCACCTGTCCGCAGAGAATTCCCGATTCCGATGGAGACAGGAAGCCGTCGCCGTCGATGTGCGCCATCCAGAGCCGGCGGCCGTTCAACGTGGCCGCTTCAAAATGCGGATCGGATTCGAGACCCAGTGTTTCCGTCAGGAAGGCGTAGGGATCAAGATGCCAGCGCTGTTTGGTGAGGTCCGCCTGGCGGTATTCGTAGAGAAGATAGTCGCGCGCGGCGTAGCCGCCGGTCTTCGTGGCGAGGACGGGCGTGCTTTTTCCGTCGGCCAGATCGGTCCGGTTCAGCGTGAGATAGGCGGTGGCGTCGGCGCTGAGAGCCAGAACCTGATGGTATGAGCCCACGCTGGCGGCGGTAAATGGCTCTTCGAATGAAAGCAGAGGAGCGGCGCTGACGAGAGAAATGCGGTCCGGGTCCGCGGTTCCGAATCCTTCGTAGCGAAGTCCCAGCGCGGTCAGTGACCGGTTGAGATCCTGATGGCTGAGGAAATTTCCGGAAGCACGGTCCCGCATCGCGCCGATTTCTCCGAACACGACGAACTTCCGGCCGGCAGCGGTCTGGCGGTTCATCCAGGCGAGGTAGTCCTTCGCGTTCGTCATCACCGGGCCGCGGAAGAACGTCACGACGCCGCGGTAGGGGCTCATGTCGGCGGGCAAAGCATTGTCGGCGTCCGCGTAATCCACCGCGAGACCCAGCGATTCGAGAGGTTGTTCCAGCAGTGACGCGGTCTGGTTGTGCGCGGCGGAATCGCCTTCGGAGCTCTTGTAGAGCGCCAGCACGCGACGCTTGATTTCCGTCGGCTGAGCCTGCGCGGCGGCGACGCAGGCCAGCGCGGCGCCGAGAAGGATGAGGCGGCGGATCATCATTCGCCGAACCTCACTTCGACGCTGGTGTCGAGGCGATTTTCAGAATAGTCCTGGCTGAAGCGGCCGTTGGAATCCAGGTGATAGAGTTCGCCGCGCAGCGACACGTTGCGGTTCGCGCGCCATTTCACGCCGCCGCGGAGGGACTGTTCGTAGCGGCCTTCGTCGTTGACGCCGGCCGTGAATTCCGCGAGGTAGCCCCAGCGCTCGGCGGCCGTCATCGGACGGCCCGGCAGGGCTTCGAACGGCGCGCGTTCGAAATTGCGCGTCAACCGGAGGCGGCCGAACATGAGGTGATAATAGGCGGGCGACCAGTAAGTCGGTCTCTCGTCGGCGTAGGACGTCGTTTCGATGCCGGCGGACGCCGTCAGCCCAATTTTTTTGGAAATCGTGTAGCCGGCTTCGCCGCCGAAGCCCGCGCGCGTGTTGTGATCGCTCAGCCAGGCGCCGGTCGCAAAGCCGTCGATCCACCAGCGCGGGAGAAGCTGATAGAAAAGCCCGATACCCGCCTGCCAGAGCGCGAGCCGGTCCCGAACGTTGACGAGGCGCTCCCACATGTCGCGATGCGCCACGTCGAGCGTAATGCCGAGCCGGGATCCGATGCCCCCGGAGAGGCGCGCATCGCCATTCCAGTCGCCATGCAGCCCGTCGTAACGGTCTCTCTCCAGGCCTTCCTGAAGGAGCCAGCCCTTCGGCAGAAGGTGGGCGCCGTCGATGCGCCACGCTTCGCCGTAAATCCGGTCGTTGTCATCACGGAAGCGCAGGCGCGCGCCGGACGCCTGAAGCCGCGTGTGGCTCGAGATGAAAACGAAGGCGCCGCCGGAGAACGCTTCCCGGCGGATTTCAAGGCTGTCCCAGGAACGCGTGTAACCCGCGAACACACCGGGACGGCGGTCCGTGTTGTCGCGAGAGGATCCGTCGTTGGTGCCTTCCTCTTCGAGTTCGAGCGCGGCTTCGGCTTCTTCCACGTCGCCCTGGCCGGTGGAATCCAGCGCGCTGCCCGCGTCACCGCCCCGGATCCAGTTAAGGTTGTCGCGGAAACGGGCGTCTTCGATGCCGTCACTGGAGCGGTGATTGACCGCCAGCGGCTCTTCCGGCGAAATATTGTACCCGCCGGAACCGGGAGGGAAAATGGCTTCAATCATCATCGGGATGGCCATGCTCATTCCGAGGAGAATGAGAAAGATGCCGGCCAGTCCGGCGCGGCGTCTCATGGGCGGCCCGTCCAGTAGTTGACGGCGTTGTTCATCTCATCGCGGTGGGGCAGCGCCGAAATCGCCGCCATTTCCGAGCGGCACCCATCGAGGTTGCCCAGCGTCAACTGCATTTCGGCGATGAGAAACCGGGCATTCGCGTAATCCGGAGCGGTGGGCGGCACGAGACCGAGAACGGTGCAGCCGTCGCGCCCGCGACCGAGACGCGCGTAGATGCGTCCGAGCTGCAGGCGGGCGGAGGTCAAAAGCGGTTCTTTCAGGTGATCGATGGCGGCGGCCACATGCCAGGCGGCCTCGGAATAGGTGGAGCGCTGGGTTTCAAGCGAATGTCCGGCGGAAGCCGCGCGGTCATAAAGGAGTCGCGCCAGTTCGAGCCGCGCCTCGGAGAGCTCCGGCTCGGCGTCGACGCGGCGGCGTTCACGCTGGATGGCCTTCTCGGATTTTTCCGAAAGCCGCTCGAGCGCCAACGCGGCGAGAAGCCGGATGCGCTCGTCGGGATCCTGGAGGGCCTGATGCAGCACGGCGGAGGCTTCGGGATGTCCGCTTTCATAGAGATCCATGACCATACGCTTGCGCTGTTCCCAGCTCTCCGTGCGCAGAAGGGCACGGTAGGGAAGAACGTTCAGCGCGTCGCGATGGGGAGGGCGGAGGACGACCATGGATATCAGCGGGCCGCGGGGACGGTGGGCGGTTCTTCCTTCCGCAGACCGGAATCCTCGAGAGTCTGGGTTCCGAAGGAGAAAGCGAGTTCGAGCGGCGCGGGATGTTCTGCCGGAACGGCGATCGTGGAGAGCTGTTCGCTGGTGCGCTGGATGAACGCGTTGGTCTTTTCCGGCGCGGTCTGTGTCATCAGGAGCGCCAGGCGGCCGTTGCCCTGATAGGACAGCACGTCTGATTTTCGCTTGTTGCGGTCGATCACGCCGATGACCTGACGGACCAGGGATTCGGCCATCGCGGGACCGAGATCGGTCGCGTAGGAATCGAAATTCCGGATGTCCATGAACAGAAGGCTGATCGCCCCCTTGTAACGGTTCGCGGCGTGGACTTCCTGTTCGATTCGCTGGCGGAAGCCCGCCCAGGCTTCCAGTCCTTCGCTGACCGATCCCTTGCGCTGCGCGGCGTTCTCGAGGCAGCGGTTGAGAAGGCCGGCCAGAAACCCGAGGTTGGCCAGCGTGTAGGGCGTCAGGCGAACGAGCGGCAGCGCTTCGATCAGCAGCACGGAGTGAAGCTGGCCCTGAACGATAATGGGCGCCGCGGCCAGAAACTGAACGCCGGAGGAAAGAGACTCGACGTCCCGAACGGAGAGAACGGCGGGTTTCGCCTGGAGCTGCGCGAACGGCGTGGCGCTCTGGGAAACGGCCGCCGGGTTTTCAACGCTGGCCTGTCCCGCCTGGGAGCGGCGCCAGAAACGTTCCTTGGCGCGGTCAAAGAGATACAGGGCGCACTGGTCTGCGCCGACGATCTTCTGCGCCAGAGGCGCGGCTGCGTCCAGAATGCGCGATTCTTCCGACGAGAAAAGATCTTCGGATGCGCCATGGAGCTCGGTCAGCTGGATGTCTCCGAAACGAATCCACTCTTCCAGCTCCCGGTTGGAAACCTCGAGGCGGTTCCGTTCCTCGGTCACGGACGAGAGGGATGTTTCCAGGGCGGCCGTTCGCTCGCGGTGGTGATGGAGGGACCGCTGGTAAAGCTCTCCGGCTTCACCGAAAAAGACGCCGCCCAGAATGAACACGACCACGTTGGTCAGGTCGGGCTGATGGAAAATAGAGTTGGCCGCGAAGCCCGCGGCGGACAGCTGAACGCTGTAGAACACATTCGCCAGGAGAGCCGACGCGACACCCTCGCGGAATCCATAGAACAGGCCGATCAACGCGATGGGCAGAAGATAAGGATGAACGGGATAGGACCGGAACGCGGGCACATGCCGGAACCACACATGGTTGATGACGGCCATGACGACGAGAAAGATGGCCGTGTCGATAACCGAACGCCAGTGGAAGACGCGAGATCTGTTCATGGGAGCACATTTCCTTGCGTGAAAAATCGCGACAATTGGAGCCCGGAATTATACATCGGTTTTTTGACCCTTTTCCTTCGGAGAACGGCAAACGGGCCGGATTTTCCGCCGCGCCCGGAAATGACCTGATTTGGCGGTCCGGATCGCCTTCCGCCGCAGACCTAGACGCGCTTGGTCTTCCAGTGGCCCTGCCGGAAAAGCACCGCGCTGACCACCGCGAGCGCGGAAAACGCCAGCGTGACGGCGATGAAAACGCCCTGCGGTCCCATTCCTACTACGTGCGAGAGTGCCCAGGCGGCGGGGATTTCGAAGACCCAGAACACGAAGAAGTTGATCAGGGTGGGCGTCCAGGTATCGCCCGCGCCGTTGAAGGACTGCGTGACGACCATGCCATACGCATAGAAAAGGAAGCCGCACGCCACGGTTCTCAGGCACGCCGTGGCGTATCCGTGCACGGCGGGATCGGTCGAAAACCATCCGGTGATGTTGGGGGCGAACACGAGATACAAAAGCCCCATCGATCCCAGGAACACGACGTTGTACAGGCCGGCGAGCCACACCGACTGTTCCGCCCGGTCCGGCTTTCCGGCGCCCAGCGACTGGCCCACCATGGTGGCGGCCGCGTTGCTGAGCCCGAACGCGGGGAAAAGGGCGAAGAGAATCATTCGCATGCCCACGGTGTAGCCGGCGACCGCGTCGCTTCCGAAAGTCGAGACCACGCGGACCAGTCCCACCCAGCTCGCGGTCGCCACGAAAATCTGCAGCGTGCTGGAAGCCGAGAGGCTGATCACGCGCCACATGACCTCCGAGTGCAAGACCAGATGACGGGCAAGAACTTTCACGCGACCGTTGCCCCGGAACAGGTGGGACAGGCTATAAGCCGCGCCGATGCCGCGCGACACGGTGGTGGCGACGCCGGCGCCGGCCACGCCCAGCTTTGGAAAGAAAAGAAGCCCGTAAATGAAGCAGGGCGCGAGGATGAGATTGAGTCCGTTCGCAATACAGAGCGCGCGCATGGCAATGGTGCCGTCTCCCGCGCCGCGAAACAACGCGTTTCCCAGGAAGAGGAGAAGAATCGCAAAGTTGCCGCCAAACATGACCCGCATGTAGGGCGTGGCCGTGGCGGCCAGCGCCGAATCGGCGCCCATGAGTTTCAGAAGTTCAGGCGCGAATGAGACGCCGGCGGCGCCCAGAAGCGCGGACACGAAAATGCCGAGGGCGATCACCTGGACCGACGTGTTGGCTGCGCCTTCGAAATCCTTCTCGCCGATTCGCCGGGCCATCATGGCCATTGCGCCGATGCTGAGTCCGAACGCCACGGTATAGACCACGGTGAGAAGCGATTCGGTCAGGCCGATCGCGGCGATGGCCGAGGGCCCCAGGCGACCTGCAAAGAAAATGTCCGTGACCGCGAACACGCTCTCCATCACCATCTCGAGAATCATCGGGATGCCGAGCAGGATGACGGCCTTGCTGATCGGGCCTTCCGTGTAGTCCCGCGGCGCCCCGTGGATGGCTTCCAGAAATATTTTCCACACGCTTTTAATGGACATTCTTCCTTCAGTTGTTGATAATGAATCCAAGGTCGAAATGTCTCCCCTACCGTCGACCGATCGTGTCATTCCGTTCCCGGAGGACCCCATGCGCTCACGTCCGTCGCTACGTCCGGCCCTGATGCCGGCTCTCTTCCTCTCGCTCATCTGCGCCGTTGCTCAGGCAGCGGATCCCACGGTGTCGATCCTCACTCCTTCGAATGGCGCGACCGTCGCCGGCGCTGTGCACGTCAATGTGTCCGCAGCCAGCCCAACGCAGGTCGTGAAAGTGGAATATTTGGTGGACGGCGCTTTCGTCTATCGTACGGCGGGTCTTCCTTACTCGTTCGGCTGGGACACCGCGGCGCTCACCGATGGCGCGCATACGCTGACCGCCACCGCTTATAACAATTCCAATCAGAGCACGTCTCAGAGCATCACGGTCACCGTGAATCACACCGGCGTCATCACGGTTCCCAACGCGCCCAGCATCGTTCAGGTGTCGGGACGCCAGCTTCTTGTGCAGAAGCGGAAGTCCGACGGCACGCTCTCGCCCGCGACCCCGTATCTCATCAAGGGATTCACCTGGACCGCGAGCAGCGTCGCGCCGGTCCGCGGCTACAATCCTTATGATCCGTCCAACCCCGCCGGTTTCACCGACTACGGCTATTTCTTCGACTGGTCCGGCCGCAATCCACAGGGGCATACGATCCAGTCGGAATGGTCCCGCAACCGCTATCAGGGCCAGTTTGCCCAGGACGCGGCGCTGATGAAGTCCGCGAACGCGAACACGGTGCGCGTGTACAATGACTTCGGCTCGGACCCCGCGGCGACGAAGTCCATCCTGGACGAGTTCTACCGGCGCGGCATCATGGTTGTGTTGACGATCGTCAGCTCGCAGGACGATATCTCCAGCGGCCGTTATCTCCAGACCGTCAACCTGTGCAAGAACCATCCGGCCATTCTCATGTGGGCGCTCGGCAACGAGTGGAACGTGAACCGCTACTACCAATCCTATCCGGACACGCTTACCGCCAGGGCGGCGACCGAGCAAGCGGCGCAGCAGATCAAACTGACCGATCCGAATCACCCGGTCAGCTCTTCCCTCGCGGACCGCTGGACCGTTTCCACGGGCGGCGCTTGCGGATCCGACGACGCGTCGAGCGACATTCCGACCATCGTGCAGAACGTTCCGTCCGTCGACCTGTGGGGCCTGAACATCTATCGCAACGCGGGCTTCGGCACGCTGTTCACGGACTGGAAGAACTTGACGGGCAAGCCCATGTTCCTGGGCGAGTTCGGCACCGACGCGCTGACGACCACGGCGTTCAACCAGCCGCCGCAGTGTGTGCAGCTGGTGAGCGTCACGGCGGCCAACGTCACGCCGGTTGTCCAGTCGCAGTTCGACCAGGACCGCTGGAACGAGATCCGTCCCAACCTTTCGGGCAACGATGCGACAAAGGTCGCGATCGGCGGCTTCGTTCACGAGTTCGCCGACCAGTTGTGGAAGGCCGGCAATTACAACAACAACATGGGTGGCGTCGTGAATTACAGCGACGGCATTCCGCACTACCAGCAGTCCGACTTCCACGGATTCTATGCGCCGGGCTCCAACCCGGACGCCGTGTTCAATGAGGAATATTTCGGCGCCGTTCAGGCCGACCGCACACCGCGCGACCTCTTCTACACGATGCAGTCGTACTACGCGGGTCTCGCCGATCCGCAGGCGCCGGCGCAGCTTCCCGCGCCGACGGGCCTCAACTCCTCCGCGATCTCGCAGACAGGTTTCACGGTGGGATGGTCCGCCGTCAGCGGCGCGACCGGATACAGGCTGGACGTCTCCGCCTCCTCGTCGTTCGCGACGCTTCTGGCTTCCTACAACAACCTCGATGTGGGCAACGTCACGACGAAGTCCGTGGCCGGTCTCACTGCGGGCACGCCGTACTATGTCCGCCTCCGCGCCTACGACGCGTCGGCCGTCGCTTCGCTGAACAGCACGACGCTGAACGTGCAAACCCAGGCGTCCTCGAACGACACCACGCCGCCGACGCCGATTCCCTGGCTCGGCCTGTCCGCGCCGACGTCAACGTCGCTGAAACTTCAGTGGCAGCCCGCCACCGACAACGTCGCGATCGGCGGTTACCAGATAAACGTGTCGCTGACGTCGAACTTCAGCTCGTTCGTGACTGGCTATCAGGCGAAGGTCGTGGCCGCGAACCCGACGTCGTCGTCGCTCACCGGACTGTCGCCGTCCACCGTGTATTACGTGAACATGCGCTCCGTGGACACCTCGGGAAATGTCTCGACGCTCACCGACACGGTCAGCATGGCGACGAGCGCGGGCTCGGCGCCGCCGGCCGCGCCGACGGGCCTCAACTCCTCGTCCGTCTCGCAGACCGGCTTCACGGTGAACTGGCCGTCGGTAGCGACCGCGACCGGCTACCGGCTGGACGTTTCGCTGTCGCCGTCGTTCTCCACGCTGCTGAGCGGCTACAACAACCTGGACGTCGGCAACGTGACGAGCAAGGCCGTCACCGGCCTCACCGGAAGCACCGTCTACTACGTGCGCCTTCGCGCGTACAATGCGGCGGGAACGTCGGCTTCGTCTTCGGCGCTCAGCGTCACGACCAGCGCGACGCCCACGGTTCCCTCGGCTCCGGCCGGACTGAACGCCTCGGGCGTAACATCGAGCGCGTTCACGCTCGGTTGGGGCGCGGTGGCCAATGCGACCGGCTATCGCGTCGACGTGTCCGTCTTGTCCGACTTCAGCTCGACCTTGGCGTCGTACAACAACCTCGACGTGGGCAACGTGACGAGCCTCCCGGCCACGGGCCTCTCGGCCTCGACCGTCTATTACACCCGCGTGCGCGCCTACAACAGCGCGGGCACGTCGGCGAACAGCGCCCCGTTCAACGTCACCACGCAGAGCGCCAGTTCGGACACGACGCCGCCGTCGTCCATTCCGTGGCTCGGCCTGTCGACGTTCGCGTCCACCTCGATGACAGTGGATTGGCAGCCGGCGACCGACAACGTTGCCGTGACCGCCTATCAGGTGAGCGTGTCGCTCAGCCCGACATTCGACACGTTCGTCGGCGCCTATCAGAACAAGCCGGTCGCCGCGAGCCCGACCTCGTTCGGCATCACGGGTCTGGCGCCGAACACGCTGTACTACGTGAAACTCCGAGCCGCCGACGCGGCCGGCAACGTCGGCCCCTACACCGACACAGTGAACGGCCGCACGACGCCGTAAGAATCGGTCCGGCAAAGAAAAAGCCCTCTTCTCCGATGGAGAAGAGGGCTTTTCTTTTTCCGGCCGGGCCGTCAGCCGGCGGTTCGCCCGGGCCGGCTTTCATGCATGTCGAAAGCCACCAGAATAATCAGCACGAGCGTGCCGATCAGCGTGAAGTAGCTGTAATTGTTGGCGCGTGTCCAACCCCAGAGCTGGAAGTAGTGCTGAAGGCCGACCGCCAGCGCGCAGAGGAAGCCGATCACCTGGTTGGGCCGGAGGCCCGCCTGGATTTCCGAACGCGGCCGCATCGCTATCAACATGGACGGAACGGCCAGCGTGAAGTAGTGGCCCCACACCAGAACTCCCGTCAGCAAATAGACATTCAGCCCGATGACGCCCGCGGAAACAGCTTCGAGACAGGCCGGCCGGAACGGTGACATGTCGGAAACCAATGGCGGGGTCCGTCCCGACAGCCGGTAGAAAAAGGCGACGCAGGTCGTGAGAAAAACCGCGGAAACGATTTTGTAGGGCAGAATTGTCGCGACGTGAAGATCGCGGCCCAGAATGCCGCCCGCCGCGCCGCGCACTTCGAACGCGCGATGCGGCGCGTGCGCCAGCCAGCTTTGCCAGGTACAAGTCGGGCCCAGCACGAGGGCCGGCAGGAAAAGCGCCGTGAGAACGCCGGCCATAAGCCCGATGGAATACCAACCCAGCGCTTTCCGGTCGTTCAGCGCGAAGATCAGGAACGCGAACGCGGGCGCGTAGAGAACCGTGGGCTTAAATGCGGCCATCATGACCAGCGCGGCGCCGGAGGCCACGCGCGCGGCCGGATTTCGCCACCGCAGCGAAACCAGACCCAGCATCACCGCGCCGGCGATGGCCGCGCTGCCGTTCTGGTCGAACACATCCCTCCGGAATGGAAAGAACGGTATCGTGAAAGCCCAGACAAAAATCCCAAACGACCATGGCGGAAATTTAAGGAACCACGCCATCGCCACGATTCCCGCGATGTAGAGGACAAAGCCCGCGAGGCGCGCGCGGTTGTAGTCGCGCTCGAAGTTCCCGGTGGAAATGAGCTTGTAGACTGTGTAATGGAAAGGAGACGCGGTGAGATCGAGGTCGCTGTA
>JAYTIE010000271.1:0-7391 GCA_043732015.1 Elusimicrobiota bacterium
ACTGATCGACTTCGACGTCGTTGACCACACAAACCTTCAGCGCCAGCTCCTGTTCGGCTCTGACGCCGTCGGAATGCCGAAAGTGGACGCGGCGAAAAAGCGCATCCAGGAAATCAACGCGAACACCGTTGTGAATACGTACAACGCGAAGCTCTCCAGCGACAACGTGATGGACATCTTCACGGACTACGATCTCATCATCGACGGAACGGACAACTTCCCGACGCGGTATCTCGTCAACGATGCCTGCGTGTTCCTCGGCAAGACGAACATTTATGGTTCCATTTTCCGCTTCGACGGACAGGCGACGGTTTTCAAACCGAAAGAAGGGCCGTGTTACCGCTGCCTTTACCCGGAGCCGCCGCCGCCCGGTGAAGTTCCATCCTGCGCAGAAGGTGGAGTGCTCGGCATTCTGCCGGGACTGGTCGGCATGATCCAGGCTTCGGAAGCCGTAAAGTATTTCCTGGGTGTGGGGACATCGCTCGTTGGCCGCCTCCTTCAGATCTCGGTCCTCGACATGACGTTTCGTGAGGTTCAGATCCGTCGTGACCCGGCCTGCCCGGTCTGCAGCGACAAGCCGACGATCACCAAGCTCATCGACTACGAACAGTTCTGCGGCCTTGGCATCGGCCTCGAAGCGCCGATCGCGGTCACCGACGACGTTCCGGAAATTGAGCCCGAGGACCTGAAGGAGCTCATCGATCGCAGCGGCAAGAAGCTGAACATCATCGACGTTCGCGAACCGTATGAATACGAGATCTCCCAGATTAAGGGCGCTAAACTGATTCCGCTCGGCGAACTGATGGATCACGTGAATGAGCTGGATTCCAGTCAGGAATACATCGTTCATTGCCGGTCGGGCGCGCGCTCGGCCAAGGCGATTCGCCAGTTGCAGGCCATCGGCTTCAAGAAGCTGAAGAATCTGCGCGGCGGAATCAACGCATTTGCCGATGTAGACCCGTCGATTCCAAAATACTAGGATCATTTCCGGTCAGCGGTCAGAAGCTCTGAGCGCTGGCCGGTTTTTTGGTGCGGTACCCAAGTGGCTAAGGGGAGAGTCTGCAAAACTCTTATTCGTCGGTTCGATTCCGACCCGCACCTCGCAGATATCTCAGCCGTTTTCATTGGACGATTAGCTCAGTGGTAGAGTGCTCCCTTGACATGGGAGAGGTCGCAGGTTCAATCCCTGCATCGTCCACCAATTTTGAGTTCGAAGGAGCCGCACCCGCTCATCATGTCGTCCAACGCGCCGGTCATCTCCTCTCCCGACTATCTCTTCAAGCTTCGTCACTCCGCCGCCCACGTCCTCGCCCAGGCGGTCAAAGAACTCTGGCCTGACACCCGCCTCACCATCGGACCGCCCACCGAAGACGGTTTCTATTACGACTTCGACAGTGAGCACCGTTTCACTCCCGAAGATCTCGTCGCTATCGAGAAGAAAATGCGGTTCAACCTCAAGACGAACCAGAAGTTCGTCGGGGAAGAAATCACCCGCGAGAACGCGCGCAAGTTCTGGAGCGACAAGAACGAACGGTTCAAAGTCGAGATCATCGACGACCTACCGGCCGACGCCAAAATCACGCTTTATCGCCACGGCACCTTCACCGACCTTTGCAAGGGCAACCACCTGGATGACACCAAAGACATCAAGTGGTTCAAGTTGATGAAAATCGCAGGGGCCTACTGGCGTGGCGACGAGAAGCGCGAGCAGCTTCAGCGCATCTACGGCACTGCATGGGCATCCGAAGAAGAGCTGAAGAACCACTTGCATCAGCTCGAGGAAGCGAAAAAGCGCGATCACCGCGAACTGGGACCCCGTCTCGGACTTTTTTCGATTCATCCCGACACCGTGGGCAGCGGCCTAGTTCTCTGGCATCCCAAGGGTGCGCTTATCCGCACCATCATCGAGGATTATCTTCGCAAGCTCCATCTTGATCACGGCTACCAGTTCGCCATCTCGCCGCACGTCGGCATGTCCAACCTCTGGAAGACCAGCGGTCACCTAGATTTCTATCAAGAGAACATGTTCCCGGAAATGAAGCTCGAGAATCAGTCGTACTACGTCAAGCCGATGACGTGTCCGTTCCACATCATGATTTACAAGACGGATCTCCACAGCTACCGGGAACTGCCGATCCGTTTATACGAACACGGCACCGTCTATCGCTATGAGAGAACCGGCGTTCTTCACGGGATGCTCCGCGTCCGCGGGTTCACGCAGGACGACACGCACATCTTCTGCCGGATGGACCAGCTTCAGGAAGAGATCCGCGGCGTGCTCGTTCTTGCCAAGAAGATCCTCAACGATTTCGGTTTCACAGAATACGAAGTGAAGCTCTCGACGCGCCCCGAGAAGTTCGTCGGAGACATGGCGCAGTGGGACCTTGCGGAAGCGACGCTGTCGGCGGCCATGAAGGAAGCCGGTTTCGCATTCGAAGTGGACCCGGGCGAGGGAACCTTCTACGGCCCGAAGATCGACCTGAAGATCAAGGACTCCATCGGCCGACGCTGGCAGTGTTCCACCGTTCAGGTGGACTTCAACCTGCCCCAGCGGTTCGACGCGACTTACCGGAGCAACGAGGGCAAAGACGAGCGGGTAGTTATGGTTCACCGCGCCCTCCTCGGCTCCATCGAACGCTTTTTCGGCATCCTGGTGGAACATTACGCAGGCGCTTTCCCGCTTTGGCTGGCCCCTATTCAGGTCGCCATCCTTCCGATCACCGATCGGCAGTCGGACTACTCGAACGAGATTCTGGTGGCCCTGAAAGCCGCCGGCCTCCGCGTGGACCTGCGGGGGGAGAACGACAAAATCGGCGCGAAAATTAGAGCCGCGACGATGGACAAGGTTCCGTACATGCTCGTGGTCGGGGACAAGGAGACGGGGGACAAGACTGTCGCCGTCCGCACCCGCTCTGGCAAAGACCTCGGCGTCATGTCCGTGGATGCTTTCGTTAAGCTCGCTTCCGACGAGATTGCTTCTCGCGCGCTTCCGGCCTGACGGTCGCCAAAGAGTTTGACACCAACAGCTTTCCTTGATACCATCGTTTCGAATTTGAACCTAAATTGCGGCGCGTAAAGGGATGGTTCTTTTGCCATCCCTTTTTTAACGCGAGGAGGAAAGCATTCCCAAGCAGCCAACAACCAGGACCAACCACTATATCCGAGCTCCACAGGTCCGGTTGATCAACGAAGCGGGAGAGATGCTCGGTGTTAAAGGTATTCAAGAAGCGCTGAAGCTGGCGGAAGATTCCGGTTACGACCTGATTGAGATTGCTCCGGGCGCGGTGCCGCCGGTGTGCAAATTGGGCAACTTTTCCAAGTTCCTTTACGAAAAGGAAAAGAAGCTGAAGGAAGCCCGCAAGAATCGCGGTGGCGGTACGGTGAAGGAAATCCGGATCCGTCCGAAGATTGGAGAGCACGATCTCCAGGTCAAGATCAACGCGATCATCAAGTTTTTGAAAGAGCACAACAAGGTTCGCGTCACGTTCGTTTTCATGGGACGCGAAATGGAGCACCGGGACATCGGGATGCGGATGCTGCAGAAGATCGAGCAGGACATTGTCGAAGTTGGGCAAATCGAGCAGCGACCGCAGATGTACGGCAACAGAATGATTTCGATTTTCGTACCACAACAGAAAGGGGCCGAGTGATATGCCGAAGTTGAAGTCTCATAGCGGAGCAAAAAAGCGTTTCAAAATCACCGGGCGGGGAAAAGTCCGCCACAAGAAAGCAGGCGCGCGTCATCTTCTGCAGGGAATGTCGTCGTCCCGCAGCCGCCAGCTTCGCCGTCCGGACACGCTGACCAACAAAGAAGCAAAAATGATCAAGAGGCTTCTGCCGTACGGCTAAGCCTCCCGGATATCCAACCCCAAACAAACCGTTTCCCAACACTCATACAGGAAGAAAACAATGCGAACCAGAAGCGTAGTTTATACCCGTCAACGGAAGAAGAAGCATTATCGCCGCGCCAAAGGCGCCTACGCGACTAAGAAGAACCGCTGGCGCATGGTAAAGCAGCACCTTCGTAAGGTCGGCATCTACTCTTACGTTGGTCGCAAGGACCGCAAATCCAACTTCCGCAGCCTCTGGATCATGCGCATCAACGCCGCCGCGCGCGAACTGGCGGGACTTACCTACTCCCAGATGATGTTCGGTCTCAAGAACGCGAACGTCACTGTCGACCGCAAAATGCTGGCCGACATCGCCGTGAACGATCCGCAGGCTTTCACCGAGCTCGCCGTTCTCGCCAAACAGAACCAAGCCGCCTAAGCGGTTCAAGAGCGCCCTCGCCGCATGGATCTCCAATCCATCGAGAAAGAGGCTCTTGAGGAGCTCAACCGCTCCTCGACTCTTCCTGAGATCGAAGCGCTGTACTCCCGCTTTCTGGGACGCAAGGACGGACATCTCACGTCCGTCCTTCGCAACCTGAAAGCGCTGCCAGAGGACGAAAAGAAGCGCGTCGGGCAGTTGGCGAATCAGGTTCGCGCAACACTGGAAGAGCGGTTCGCTGAAAAACAACGAACTCTAAAAGACGCGTCGTTCGATGCGGATCTGAAGAAGACCGTCGACCTTTCTCTTCCCGGGCGTTCCTTCGTTCCGGGTCACAGCCACCCCATCCTCTCCACCATTCGGGAAATCGCGGATATCTTTCGACGGATCGGTTTCGATCTGGTTGATGGTCCCGAACTCGAATCTGACAAGAACAATTTCACGGACCTCAACATCCCAGAGAACCATCCTGCGCGTGACATGCAGGACACGTTCTACGTCGACCGCAGGGATGAAACCGGGAAGCCGTTGTTGATGCGTACGCAGACCTCACCGATACAGATCCGCGTCATGAAAGGCAGTACACCGCCCGTTCGTATCATTGCTCCCGGACGCGTGTTCCGTCACGAGGCGACCGATGCCACCCATGCGGCTGTCTTTCATCAGATCGAGGGTCTCGCCGTCGACGAAGGTCTCAGCTTCGCCGATCTGAAAGGCACCCTCTCTTATTTCGCGGAATCCTATTTTGGCCCGAAGACGAAGGTACGTTTCAGCCCCAGCTATTTTCCGTTTGTAGAACCGGGCGCGCAGATGGAAGCGTCCTGCTTCGGTTGTTCCGGCGCGGGAAAGTTGGCCGACGGCGCTCCGTGCGGCATCTGCAAGGCCACAGGCTGGATCGAAGTCCTGGGCGCCGGCATGGTGCACCCGCAGGTTCTCCGGAATGTCGGTTACGATCCGGAAAAGGTCAGCGGCTTCGCCTTTGGTATCGGCGTTGAAAGAATCGTGATGACGCGTTTCGGCGTCCGCGACATTCGCCATTTTCTTGAATCCGACCTTCGGTTTCTGGAGCAGTTCTCATGAGAATCAGCTTTGGCTGGCTGAAAGAACTCGCGAACCTGCCCTGGACGCCGGAAGAGACGGCCGACAAGCTCGCGTCCCTGGGTTTTCCCGTTGAGAAAATTCAACGCACGGGCGTTCATGCGACCGGTCTCGTTGTGGTCAAGATCCTCAACGTTGAGAAGCATCCGAACGCGGACCGTCTTCGCCTGGCCACTGTCACCGACGGAAAGACTGAAAAGGTCATCGTCTGCGGCGCGCCAAACATCGCGGTCGGGCAGGTTGTCCCGCTCGCAACGCCGGGAGCCAAACTCCCCGGTGGCGTTGAAATCACCATTTCTAAAATCCGCGGCGTGGAATCCGCCGGCATGCTTTGCTCCGAACGTGAGCTGGGCTTGTCCGAAGAACACGCGGGTATCCTTCAATTGCCTGCGGAGACAGCGCTCGGATCGGACGTTGCTGACGTTCTGGGCGGCCAGGACACGATTCTTGAAATCGAAGTGACGCCGAACCGGCCGGATGTTCTCAGTCACATCGGAATTGCGCGCGATCTCGCTGCGCTGGCCCGCGTTCCTGTTCGCCTGCCGGAAGATTTCCTCTCAGGTGGAACAAACGACGATTTCCCGATCGCGATTGAAGACACGGCGCGTTGTCACCGTTATCTGGGGCGCGTCCTGTCGAACATCAAGGTCGCGCCGTCGCCGCGCTGGCTCGCGCGCCGCCTCACGGATTGCGGCATCCGCTCCATCAACAATGTCGTTGATGTGACGAACTACGTTTTGCTGGAGTGGGGACACCCGCTTCATGCCTTTGACCTCTCAAGGTTATCGGGGCCCGAAATCCGGGTGCGTCGCGCCTCAAAGGGCGAGAAGTTTGTCGCATTGGACGAGAAAACTTACGAGTTGAATGAGACCGATCTCGTAATCGCGGACCGGTCGCGCGCCGTGGCACTGGCCGGCATCATGGGCGGACAAGACTCCGGTGTCAGCGATGCCACGACGACGATTCTGCTCGAGAGCGCTGTGTTCGAGCGCACGGGAATCCGCCTTACTTCCCGCCGCCTGGCGCTCCGCAGCGAGAGCTCCATTCGTTTCGAGAAAGGCACCGATTCCGACAGCGCGCTGCGCGCCTGGAAACGGGCGGCCCGCCTCCTCTCCGAACTGGCCGGCGGAAAGCCTCGCGCCTCGCGCGACGTCCAGCCCACCCGGCAGACGCCTGTAAACGTCACGCTTCGACGGAAGAAACTTAATTCCTTCCTTGGTATCTCCGTGGCGCCTGAAACGGTTGCGGATATCCTGTCACGTTTGGGCTTTGAACCCCGCGCAACACCCACGGAATGGACCTGCACGGTTCCTTCTTTCCGCAAGGACGTCGCCGAAGAGCCGGATCTGATCGAGGAAGTCATCCGCATCGTGGGCTACGACACGGTTCCAACGTCGCTCTCAGGAATTCGGGTCTCCCGTCTCGATGAAAAATTCCGACCTTTTCCAACCGGGCGCCTGACCGAAACGTTGCGCGGCTTCGGCATCAACGAAACCATCTCCAATAGCTTCTGCCCGTTGGAGCTTGCCGAACGTTTCGGTGTTGCTGCCGGGGACACGGTGAAGCTGGCCAACCCTTTGTCGAAGGAAGAGTCCGCGCTACGTCCGGCTCTCGCCATCAATCTCGTCCGGGCAGCGGTTCATAATTTGAATCACCAGCGTGAGGGCGTAGCGCTATTCGAAATTGGGCGCGTGTTCTGTCCTTCGGAAGAGCAGCGTCTTTCCATCGTCGCGGCGGGATCCGTTGTTTCCAAGTCCTGGTCGGAGGCGGCCGCGTCAACGGATATTTTCTGGGTCAAGGGCTTGCTGGAATCGGTCGCGCAATCGATTGGATCGGATTTCACTCTTGAGCCGGCTTCCGTGCAGCCCTATCTCCACCCTACCCAGTCTTTCGCTGTCAGGAAGAGCGGCAAGATCCTGGGCGCGGTGGGTCTGCTCGATCCGCGCGTGGCGGCGTCTCTCGGCCTCGCGGTCCCCTGTGTGATCGCCGAGATCGAACTTTCTGCGTTTGCCGGAGCGCCTCAG
>JAYTIE010000272.1:0-7285 GCA_043732015.1 Elusimicrobiota bacterium
TGGCTCTGCCGCCCTGGTCGTCGCAACCGGCGGCGATGTGCATGTACTTCTCGATATTCATTCTCGCTTCTTTTGCATTGGCCTCGGCGGAAGGGCGACTGATGTTGCCGCTCGCGGTGGTATCCGGCCTCGCCGGCGGACTCCTGTTCCTCTATCAGGTTCGAACGTCCTGGGTTGGGTTCCTGATGGGCGCTGCGGTGCTGCTGTTGCTCCTTCGGCCTTCCCTGCGGCGGGCGCACCTGCGCTTCGCGGCTGTCGCGATGGCAATAGCCATCATGATGCCTTCCGCGTGGAAGGCACTCGATCGGGACCGCGTGGCCGGTTCCATGGATGAGATCCACACGTTCGGAGTTCTGCTTAATCAACCCGGTGCGATCGTGAACGAGGCGTTCCGGCCGAAGCCGGCCGCGCCGCCTCCATCGACACCGACCGCGATTCCGATCAGCAAAACGGAGGAGAAGCCCGTAGCCGCGATCGAGGAAAAACCCCTTATTGAAACACAGGCGTCGCTCGGAACTTCCCGAACTCGGCTCTGGATGTGGGGGGACATGATAACCGAGCTCAAGAATGACGGAACCTGGGTTCTGGGCGTCCCGATGGGAAAACCATGGCTTCCGCCGCGGATCGTGCCGTGGTGGAATCTGAAAGTCACCAAGCGCATCGACCCACACAATTCTTTCTTGGCGATGCTTTATCGCACGGGAATTTTCGGTCTCGGCGCCTTCGGCGTCATCGTTCTGTCGGTCATTATTCGGGCCATACGTGCGGCCCGAAAATTACCTGAAGATTCGGTGGACCGTCTGCTGGTCGCGGCCGCTGTTGCGGGGGCGGTCTACTGCCTCGGACATGCGGCGACCGACGTCACATTTGAAAACCCATTCAAGGGCCTTTTCGTCTGGCTGATGCTCGGCGTCGCTTCGGCCCTTACGCGGGAGAACTGATGGACCGTCCTCGAATCAGCGTTTTGATGAGCGTGTACAACGGGGGCCAGTTCCTGGGAGACGCTCTTGAAGGGCTTCGCCAGCAAACCGAGAAGAACTGGGAGTGTATTCTGATAGATGATGCTTCCAACGATGCCACCCCGGCCATGCTCGCGCGCGCGGCGGCGGACGATTCTCGCTTTCGCGTCATCACCTTCGAACAGAATCGCGGTCTCACCGTCGCGCTGAACACGGCGTTGGAACAGGCCAGAGCGCCTTACTTTGCCCGGCAGGATGCCGATGACATTTCTCTTTCGGCGCGTCTCTCCGCGCAGGCGGATTTCCTCGATGCGAATCCAACCTGCGCGCTCGTCGGTTGTGCCTACGAGATCATCGACATGGAAGCGGCGGCGCTGTCGGTCTCCAGTCCGGCCACGGACCCCAAGGGACTTCGGAATCAGCTCAAACATCGAAATCCGCTCGCGCATGGATCCCTGATGTTTCGCGCGGACGCGATCCGCGCCGCAGGCGGATACCGCTCGGAGTTTCGCATGGCGCAGGATTACGATTTGATCCTCCGACTTGCGAAGAATGCCGACATCGCGGCGGTGGAAGGCGTTTTATATCGGCTTCGCCTGTCGCCCGATGGCGGGAGCCTGAGCCGGCGTGAGACCCAGGACCATTTCGCCCGCCTGGCCGGCGGAGACGCCCTTCCACCCGGTCCGGCACCGGCCCCCGCGGGTCCCGTCGACCTTGAGCTGGCCCACCAGCGTTATCAGTGTCTTGCCGCGCTTCACCTGATCAAGTCCGGCCGTGTCGTGGAAGCGCGCCGCCGGTTGTCCGGCTGCGATCATCCGGCGATTCGTTCTCACGTACGAAAGCTCACTCTTTTCAGTCGGCTTCCGGAATCGCTCCGGGTTCAGGCCGTGAAAGCGAAACACTTTTGGGAAACCAAAGCCTGAGGTGAGGGTTCTCGTCGTTCATAACGCCTACCGTCATCGTGGCGGGGAGGACCAGGCGGTTTCGCTTCTTATGTTGACGCTCAAAAACCGCGGCCACGAGGTCGAGTCGATCATCGAAGACAGCCGCAGCTGGGAGAACCGGAGTGCGATTGGAAAATTAACTGACGTTGCGACAATGACACACTCTCCGCGGATTCAGAGGCAGATCTCCGAAAAAATCCGGGACTTTCAGCCCCAGGTCATGAACGTCCACAACATATTTCCTTTCGTGACGCCGGCCGCCTACGAAGCCGCGCATGTCGCCGGCGTCCCCGTGGTTCAAACCCTGCATAATTTTCGCTGGTTTTGCATGAACGGCCTCATGTTCCGCGACGGCCATCCGTGCGAGCTCTGTCTCGAACATGGCAACCCGGCCTCTGGCATTGTCCGTGGTTGTTATCAGGACAGCCGCGCCCGATCGGTCGTGATGGGCGCTACGCTGGCAATTCACAAATTGAAGGGAACGTGGTCGACGCGGATCGCGGCCTATATTGCCTTGAGTGATTTCAGCCGCGGGAAATACCTCTCGGCGGGATTCCCGGCGGAGAAGATTCGGGTTATTCGCAACGGCGTTTCCACCTCCGACGTTTCGCATGCGCCGCGGGGGGCGTCCTTTCTCTATATCGGACGATTGAGCAGTGAAAAAGGCCTCGATACGCTTATTGACGCCGACGATCGATACCGTCGCGCCGGGGGAAAGGCGCCCCTTGTCATCGCCGGGGACGGACCACTGTTCGGGCTTGCCGAGGCGCACAGCCGCAAATATCCGGCCTCGGTGAGCATCGCCGGGCGGGTGGATGAAGCAGAGCGGTCCCGCCTTCTTTCTCAGGCCAGCTATCTTCTTTTCCCAACCGTTTGCTACGAGAATTGCCCGTATGTGGTTCTCGAGAGCTTTGCGGCCGGCGTTCCGGTCATCGGCTCGCGGATCGGCGGCGTTCCCGAATTGTTGACGGGCGACGAGAATTTCCTGGTCCCGGCGGGCGACGGCGCGGCATTGGCTGCCGCCATGGCCCGATCTGAAGTCGAGATGGCCCGATGGCCCGGGCACAGCGAGGCGGTCCGGCGACGGGCGACGGAACGCTTTTCCCTGGAAAGATGGATCACCGAGACCGAAGACGTGTACCGGTCGGTTGGCCCAAACAGCTAGAATCCTCGCTCATGCAAATGCTCAATAATGCCATCGGTGTCTTCCTTTACCTGATTCTCCGCAACGACTGGAGCTGGTCCCTCCTCGGCGAGACGGACCGTCAGCTCGTTCTCAAGGCGAACCAGAGTCACAACACGGGACGGGAAGACTATGCCCAGCCCGACCTGTATGGCGGAGGGCGAATGGCGGGCGGCGATAACTGGGACTCACCGGCTTCCCGTCTCGAGACTGAACGCGGGCGAGCGCTTCACGACACGTTGGTCACGTATCGGCCGCGACGGGTCCTTGAAATTGGTCCGGGCGGCGGATTCTTCACGAAGATGGTCTGCGAATTCGACAGCGTCGAGGAGTATTGGGCGGTCGATATCAACGATGCGTTTTTGAAGTACCTGGAACCGCGAATCGAGCATCTGAAGTCGAAGCGTCCAGGGCTCAAGGCCGTGTTTCGCGCGGGCGACGTGGTGTCGCTTCCGCTCCCGGAAGGGCATTTCGACCTCATTTTCCTGTTTTCCACTGTTCACCACATCCCGAACCGGGCCCAATTGTTCAAGGGGTTCGCCCGAACGCTCGCTCACGACGGTCATATTCTGACCTTTGACCCTTCGCACTATCTGCCCCGTTGGCTGAAGCTGATTCGTTGCATGCCGTCGTATCTGCGGCGCTCGTTTTACACGAAGATCGAGAACCTCTCAACGCATCACATGTGCTCGAAGGGGGAATACCGCAAGCTTATGCGGCAGACCGGTTCTCTGTCGGTCGAAAAGTTCTTCTGGAAGTGGCCCCGAAAAATTGAGGAGAACCGGGTCCTTCCGGACGTCGTCAAGCCGCTCCTGTTCCCGTTTTCCCACGAAATCGGCATGCTGGGCCGGAAAAGGTAGGACCGACCATTTCATATACTTCCGTCATGACGCCGAAAGAGACCGAACGGGCGGCCCCCGAGGCCCCACCGAGCTACGACATCATGGGCATTCGTTTCCACACGCTTTACATGCCCAAGGCGATCGAGTTCATGGATTCTCTGATTCAGGCGCGGAAACCGGTGCAGATCAGCTTCGCCAACGCTCAGACAGTCGCGATGGGCTGGCGCGACCACGACATCCGGAACGTTTTGAATCGGTCTACCTATACTTTCCCCGACGGCATGTCGATCGTCTGGGGCGGTCGCATGCTCGGTCGTCCCATTAAAGAACGGGTTGACGGGCCGAACGCCACCGCCCTTCTGTGCGACCTCGCCGCCCGTAAAGGATATCGCGTCTTTCTTCTTGGGACTTCCCCGGAGAATCTCCATGCCCTGAAGGTGGCGCTTGAAGCGCGCAGCCCAGGACTCGTGATCTCCGGAATCTTCAGTCCGCCGATGACAGATCGGTTCACTCCCGAACAAACCGATGCGATGCTTGCGGCGATCAACGCCAGCCGTTCGGATATCCTCCTTGTCGGAATTTCCTGTCCGAAACAAGAGCGCTGGATCGCCGCCAATCTGGATCGGATTCAGGTTCCCTTGAACCTCGGGGTGGGCGCTGCTTTCGATTTCCTGTCGGGAAAGATTCCGCGCGCGCCGGCCTGGCTTCAGAAGCGCGGTTTCGAATGGCTGTTTCGACTCTGGTGTGAACCGCGTCGGCTCTGGCGCCGGTACCTTTGGGGGAATCTTATATTCGTCACTTTGCTGGTCTATGCTTATGTTCACAAGCGCTTCACTGAGCCGGCGGTGTCCCGATGAACATCACGCGTGAAATCAAGCGTGTGCTGGCGGTCGAGTCCGCCAGCATCTATGAAGCCAGGAAATCTATCGGGCCGTCGTTCGCCGCCGCCGTAAGGTTGATGTACCGGTGCCGCGGAAAGGTCGTTGTTACCGGCATCGGAAAATCGGGGCTCATCGCCCAGAAGCTCGCCTCAACACTGTCCTCCACCGGAACACCGGCCATTTATCTTCATCCCGTTGAGGGGATGCACGGGAACCTCGGGGTCGTCGATAAGTCTGACGTCGTGTTCGCGATAGGAAAATCGGGCGAGAGCGAAGAATTGCTGGGAATCCTGCCTCCCATAAAAAGAATCGGCGCTAAAATAATTTCACTCACGGCGAACAAGGACTCCGGCCTCGCCCGTGCCTCGACCGTCGTACTTTATGTTCCGGTCAAGCGAGAAGTCTGCCCGCTAAATCTCGCTCCAACCACCAGCTCAACCTTGGCGCTGGTCGTGGGCGATGCGATTTCGATCGCCCTCATGAAGATGCGCGGCTTTGACGCCGAGAAATTCGCGCTTTTTCATCCGGGCGGCCTGCTCGGCAAACGACTCCTCCTTCGCGTCACCGACGTGATGCGCGGCGGAAAGCGGAACCCTGTGGTAAAAGTGAACGCATCGATGATGACGCTCCTTGTCGAGATTTCTCGCAAATGGACCGGCGCCGCGAACATCGTTGATTCGCGAGGCCAGCTCGTCGGGCTCGTCACCGATTACGACATCCGCCAGGCCTTCGCTAAAGGTTGGACCGTTTCGACGCTGGCGATCCGGGAGATCATGAACCCGAAGCCCATCGCGATCCGTGAGGATGACATGGCGATCAAGGCGCTCGAGATCATGGAATCCCGCAAGAAGCCGCTCACGGTCCTGCCGGTCGTCGACAAAGCGGGTCGCTCGGCGGGAATGGTCCATATTCATGACCTGGTGACTGCGGGTCTGACGAGCGGCCCCGCCAGCCACCGCTGACCGTGCGCAAGCCGCTCATCGCGTTGACCATGGGTGATCCGGCCGGTATCGGACCGGAGATAATTCTCAAAGCTGCCACTCGTTCCGATGTCCGCTCCCGCTGTTTTCTGGTTGTGTTCGGCGACGCCGCCTGGCTCGCACGCAATCTTCTGAAGCTCCCACCGAAGCATCCGGCCCACCGTCTCACGATCGCCGTAATCAATTCGCCGGAGGACGCTCGCCGTGCGCCAGACACCATTTTGCCGGTCATGGATCTTGCCAACGTCCCGGCCGCCGGGGTCGCTTTCGGAAAGATCAACGCCGCAGCCGGTCGGGCGAGCGGAGAATATATTGACGCGGCCATTCGATCGGCTCTTCGCGGAAAGGTGAACGCGATCGTGACGGCTCCCGTCAACAAAAATTCGTTTTCGCTGGGAGGGTGGGGAAAGAAGTTCGTCGGACATACCGAGATGTTGGCGAAGCTCACCGGAACGAAGGAGGCCCGTCTCATGCTCGTCCACGGTTCTCTGCGTGCGGTTCATGTGACCTCGCACATCCCGCTCTCGAGCGTTTCGTCTTCAGTAACGCGCCCCCGCGTGCTGGAAACGATCCGGATAACTGACGCGGCGCTCAGGAAGATGGGGATTTCCAAACCGAAGATCGCACTTTGCGGATTGAATCCGCATGCCGGCGATGGCGGCGTTCTTGGCACGGAGGAAAAGCGCGCCATCGCGCCCGCAGTCGCCGCCGCTCGTTCACAGGGAATCCGTGTCGATGGACCGCTTTCAGCGGACACGGTGTGGCCGCTGGTTCTCGCGAAAAAATATGACGTCGGCATCGCGATGTACCACGATCAGGGGCAGATCGCCATCAAACTCCAGGGCATGGGCGGCGCGGTGAACGTGACGCTGGGCCTTCCGATCGTTCGCACCTCACCCGCGCACGGCACGGCGTTCGACATCGCCGGCAGGGGCGTCGCCTCGGAGGATAGTTTCGTGGCGGCGACGCTGATGGCGGCCAAAATGGCGGCCTCTCGTTGAACCCGATCGAGCGGGATTGGAGAACGCCCGTCGTTCTCTCGCTCCTGGCGCTGGTTTGTCTCGTGCCATTTAACTATATGCACAGCAACGTTCTCCTGATCGGGTCTCGTTCGGTTCCGATCGGACGGATGATTTTTTTCACGGTCGGCGCTGCACTTCTCCTCGTGGCCGTTTACGGAATGTACGTTAACCGTAAGATCGGGACGTTTAGGTTCTGGTTGGCTGCGCTCGCGGTTCCACTCTTGGTCTCCTCGTTCGACGCCGCGCTTCCGGTACTCGCCTACAGCACGACTGCCGGATTTGTTTTTCGTTGCGTCGCCATTGGTTGGACCGCCTACGAGATCGGTCGCAACGACGCCGCGCTTCAACGATTTATTCCGCTGGCGGCCCTGCTGGGAGCTGTGGTGGCCTTCTCCGGTCTCTATGAAGTGATCAGCGGACGCTGGTTCCTCTTTGAACGCTTCATCGATGAAGGCCAGGCCGCGACGGAGCTGT
>JAYTIE010000273.1:0-18999 GCA_043732015.1 Elusimicrobiota bacterium
GTAGGTGCCATCTCCATTGTTCATGTAGATCTGAAGCGGCACGGCCTCATCGCGGCCAGCGACCACGATGTCGGGATAACCGTCCATGTTAACGTCGCCGATCGCGACACGACCTTGGGACGCATTCAACGAGTCAGCGGGTACAGGATCCGAGAAATAGGTTGTCGCGGACGTGGTCAGGACGTTTCGATAGATTGCCGTCTTCGACGTTCCGGCGGACAGGCCCTTTCCGGAGATAACAACGTCCAGCCAGCCGTCCCGGTCAACATCCGCGAATGCCGCCGTGCCGCCGAACTGCTTCTCCCACACCTGAACGAAGGATCCGTTCCGGTTTTCATACAGGCGCGTAAAGCGTACGGAGGAAGACGTCTGTCCGCCCACGAGAAGGTCGAGGTCTCCGTCGTTGTCGTAATCGCCCCACGCAAGGCTGTTTGCTTCCACCGAGAGTTCCTGTGCGACATCTTCAGAGAAACCGACACCCGTATTTCGGAAGAATGCGATGCGGGACCGTGTGGTCGTGAAGAAGGTTTCGAGACCACCGATCACAAGATCCGGCTGGCCGTCACCCGTGTAGTCGCCAAACGCCGACACACCGGATGTCATCTGCTTCGAGAGCGCCAGGTATCCCTGATAGGCTCCACTCTGGTTCTTCAAGAGCGTGGGGAAGCTTCCGCCAGACGTGCTCGATCCCATCACGAGATAACCCATCGATCCAAAAGCGGGAGCCGCGGAGACGCCGCCCATCTTGATTCCGTCCAGGCTGATCGCTTCGAAGCGACCCGCGGGAACAGTAGAAATGTTGCTGACGCCCGACCGGGCGCTGTTTTCGTCGATCGCCTCGAGCGCAAAGAAATAGGTGGTCGCCGGGATGAGTCCGGTGATCGTGACGTTTTCAATCGTCCCGGAGACATTGGGCGCCGGGAGCGATACCGGGGTTCCCGTGGGGTAAGAGCTTCCGCTGACCCAATAGCGAAGGTCATAGGAGGTCGCGGTTCCAGCATGCGCGTCCGCACCGGTGGCGGTCCAGGTGAGCTGAACCTGAGCGCCCGTCCTTGCGACCAGATCCGTGATGGGAGACGGCGCGATCTGACCGATCACCACCGACGCCGTGTTGGACCAGGCACCGGCCGCAAACCCCGCGTCAACCGCACGCACGCGGAAGCTGTACGTGTGGTTATCCTTGAGATTCACCACGTACGACACCGGCGCGCCTTTCTTCACGAGAACGTTCGAGTAAAGCGGCGAGGCAATCGCGCTGCTCACATAAATCGATACGCTGCCAGGCGATCCGTTCGGATATCCGGTTCCCTCAATAATGTAGTTCATGGCCGCCGTCGGCGTTATGGTCTGGACGTTTCCAAGGTCGGCGGGCGCGGTCCACGTTAGCGTGACCTGTGAGCCCGTGTTCGAAGGTGTAACGGTGGGCGCCGCCGGGGCGGTGTTCGTTCCGGCCGCGCCGACATCGTTGGCGAGCTGGTTCTTGTAATAGATCAACGATTTCGTGGATCCGGAAAGTCCGCTGACGACAAAGTCCATGTCGCCATCGCCGTCAAAGTCCGCAGCGACGACTTTCGCCTGAGAAAGTCCGGCGAGGTGTCCCATCGGTTCAACGACATCCCATCCCGCCGTGTGGTTCAGATACATGATCAGGCGCGGCCGTCCGTTGGAATCATCTCCGGCGACGACGACGTCGATGTGACCGTCGTTGTCGAAGTCCCCCGCGGCAATCCCGGCCTGGTCATTGGCGCCGGAGGAAACTCCATCGCCAGGAAGAATGGACGGCACAAAGCTCACGTTCCCTACGGTGGACTGGTTGATGAAGACCTGGGTCTGCTTCCCGGTGCGACGCCGGCCGGTAATGACGAAGTCGCGCAGGCCGTCTCCATTTAAATCCGTTGCGATGATGCCGGCCTCCCGATATCCGTCGCTGGTCAGAAGATCCACGGGGGCGGCAAACGTCCCGTCGGATTTTCCCAGGAAGACCTTCAATTGCGGGAAAAGTGAAGGATCGGATCCCGACACAAGGAGGTCGGGGATTCCATCATTGTCCGCGTCCATCCAGACCATCGAAACACCGCCGGTCAGGACGAGGCTGGAAATTTTCTGGGCAACGAACGGCGCGGTGGGAGTGACGGACGCGACGTTCTTAAGAATATAGATCCCATCCAGGCCGTTGCCGGCCACGGCCAGGTCGACATCGCCGTCACGGTCAAAGTCACCATAAGCGATCGAGCCATCGATAAATCCGGTCAGGGTCGAGCCGACGACAGTCTGGAAAGACGGCGATCCGGAGGGAAGTTTCTTGTAGACGAGAACCCGCGACGCGCCCTGGCTTCCGGCCACCACCATGTCCGGACGCGCGTCATTGTTGAAGTCCATGACCGCGAGCGACGCCGAAGTGATTCCGGTAAACTGAACGTCCGAGGCGGGCGTAAACACCGATCCGTTTCCTCTCCAGACCTGGATTCCATCCGCGCCGGCGATAAAGAGGTCAGGCTTTCCATCGAGATTGTCATCGGCCACCGCCAGGGCGCCGGCGCCGAGGCTCGTCGTGGACTGCGCGATGATGAAATTCCCGGCGCGCACCGAAGTCGTCGAGATTGTGGTGTAGCTTCCGGAACCGTCGTAGGCGCGGATCGCGAAGTAATAGGTCGTTGCCGTCACGAGGCCCGTGACCATGACGGATTCACGAGCGCCGTAGCTCTGCGGCGACGGGATGCCCGGCACACGCGGAAGCGCGAGGAATGCGCTGACGTTCAGGGGATCAATCGGAGCCAGGGAATAGTGGATGTCGTAGGACGTGAGCTGACCGACGGGCCCATCGGCACCCGGCGCCGTCCAGGTGAGTTCCACCCGCGAGGCGGGAAGGGCCTGGAAGTCCGTGAAGTTCGACGGCGGCACGTTGTCGATATTGATCGTCTGCTCCGCGGACCAGGGGCCCGCTCGCAGGCCCGGATCCACGGCGCGAACGCTCACGTAATAAGTCGTGCTGTCGGCCAGCTGCAGAACGCGCGTCAGGCGCGCGACATTGCCGAGACCAACGACCGGGGTATTTCCGGTCATCGGCGTCGAAAGATTTCCCCCCACATATTTATAACGTGTCGGGTCGCCCCCGGTCTTGTAATCAATCTTGAAGTCCCACGTGTAGGCGACCTTGTCGGCTCCGTCCGGAGCGCCGCCTACGAGACCCCAGTCCAGCGTGACGCGGGAGCTCTGCAGCGTGAAAGCAAGGTCCGCCTGCGAAGGCGCCGCATTTGCGGTCAATCCGCCGTCCACCCAGCGATTGCGAAGATAACGAATGACCCGCTGGCCGTTGCTGAGACCGTTCATCACCAGGTCAACATCGCCATCGTTGTCCACATCCGCCGCGGCGATGGACGCTTTCTGCAGGCCGTCCGGGGAGAAATAGTCTTGCGACGTCCATGAAAGGGCACCGCTCGGGAACGACGTCCCGCTGTTCGTGAAGACCACAACCCGGCCGCGGCCTGTCACCTGGTCGAGGCCCGCCACGGCGAGATCCGGATATCCGTCATTGTTGAAATCTCCGACGGCCAACGCGCGGGACCCCGATCCGTTCGAGTTCATCTGCACGGGCAACTGGTGGGCGACAAATCCTGAGCCGGTATTCTCGAAGATGACTGTTTCGGAGTTCTGCGCCTGCCGCACGCCCGTGACCGCGAGGTCCATCTTGCCGTCCAGATTGAAGTCGGCCCAAACGATCGAGGCGTTGGTGTATCCATCCAGAACGCCGTAGGGTTCCGCCATTACCGTATAGCTGGTGGCGTTCTGCTGAAGAATCAGGAACCGCGGACGGGCGCCATCGAAGCCGGCAACGGCAATGTCCAGGTCGCCGTCTCCATCAGCGTCGCCGACCGCGATGGCGGAACCGGTGGACAGAGAGAGGTTGTAAATCTTCTTCGCGCGGAGCGAAAAGCCGCCGATGCTCGTCAGGGTTTCGAACATCTGGATTCCGTCCAGGTTGGCGCCGACGGCAAGCACGTCCACATCACCGTCGTTGTCCATGTCTCCGGCGGCGAACGCTCCGCGGCTGAACCCGGGCAAAACCGCTGACGACGAAACAAACGTCGTTCCGTTGTAGGTGTAAAGCTTGGTAACGGTCTGGGCGCTGGCATTCACACCCGATTCGAGAAGGTCGAGGTCGCCGTCCCGGTCGAGATCCAGAAGAAGGCTGGCGGCATCCTTCAGTCCGCCGCCGGCGATCGTCCCCTGGGTAAATCCGCCGCCGCCCTGACCTGGGAAGATATTCAGGACCGAGGCGCTGTTGCCCTGTCCGACGCTGACCGCATCGACGCGGCCATCATTCGTTACGTCTCCCAGCGCGATGGCGCCTTCCGCCACGCCCGTGAACGATGACATCAAATAGGATTCGAAGATCGCGGCCGTGGACACGACCAGATTGCTGACCGGACTCAACGCCCCGTTGCGGTCTTCGGCGCTGACCCGGAAATAATAGGCGACGTTCGGCGTGAGTCCGGACACTTCGCGTGAT
The DNA here is from genome assembly GCA_043732015.1 of Elusimicrobiota bacterium. GTDB lineage: Bacteria > Elusimicrobiota > Elusimicrobia > F11 > F11 > JBBRXR01. Next base: position 4,511 of record JAYTIE010000273.1, read on the forward strand.
TCGGGCTTAAGACCGGCGACCAGCGCGGGAGAAATGGTGGAGCCATCAAGAATTGTCATCGAAACGCCCACGTCCGAGGCGTTCGTGAACGCGCTCGTGGCGCGATAGACACGGTAATTCGTGGGCGTGCCGGTTCGTCCGTCCTCGCCCGAGGCGGTCCAGGTGAGACGAATCTGCATTCCCTGGGCCGCGACCAAGTCCGTGATGGCCGCCGGCGGAATTGGAGGAAGATACACGTTGCTTCCGGCGGTAAACGAGCCCTTACGAAGCGCACTGTCAACCGCTTGAACGCGCCATGTGTACGTGGTGTTGTCCGTGAGACCAAGACGAACGAGCGCTGAACCAGCGCCGTGCGGTAAATAGTTTCCGAGAAGCGGGGTGCCGTCCGCGGGAGAAACCGCGATCTTTGAATTCGCCTGGTTGATCACCGAGAGGTTGTAGGAAAGTCCGCCTTTCAAGGCGGCGCTGTATCCTGCTGGTGAGCTCCAACTCAACTCGAGTACACCGAGTCCCGCGTTGTAGACACCGGACGTCGCCGTCGGAACGCCCAGCGAAATCGGAGGAACACCGCCGGGCATGTTCACCTGCAGGTTTCTCAACACCGAAAGCAGGCTTATGTCTCCGTTCTGGGTGGATTGCCGTCCCAAGACGAGAAGGTCGGTGTCGCCGTCTGCGTCGAAGTCTCCGGCGGCGATGGAGCCTTCGGAAAGTCCGTAGGCAGCACCGAACGGATACTCGCGCTGCTGAAAGGTGTTCGGCGTCGTGGCCTGGAGATTCTCGAAGATCTGGAATGCCTTCGGAGCGCCCGCAGTCCCCGTGGTGCCCGCCGCGATCAGCTCCGGATAGCCATCGTTGTCAAGGTCGGCCCAGGAAAGAAGACCGAACGTCGACGTGCCGGAATAAATGCCCGTGGAAAGATTGATCGCCGTTCCGTTGTACAGACCAGTTCCGTTGCCTTTGTATATTTTGAGGCGAGTTCCCGACGTTCCCGACGTCGGCTGATAGAAGCCCGACACCGCGAGATCCCAGAATCCGTCGTTGTCATAGTCGCCAAACGCGAGGGCGCCGCCGGTCAACGGCTCGGCCTCCCAAACCTTCTTGAATCCGGCCGCGCCATTATTAATAAGGATCGCCGTGTTCTTCCGGCTCAGGATCGCGATGTCCAGGTCGCCGTCGTTGTCGACGTCCGCCACGGCAATTTCCGCGCCGCTGCTGCTCGCTGTTTCGGTCGAAAGCAGGACAATGTCAAAAGCGTGAGTCGCCGGGTTGTTCCGGAAGGCATACAGGCCGTTCAGGGAACCGGAAACGAGCAGATCCGGCGCGCCGTCCGAGTTGTAGTCAGCCCACATCACCTGGCCGAAAACACCCGGATCGAAAGAGGAATCGAGACTGACGCGCGAATCCAGGGGCGCCTCAAAAATCGATACACCGGTTTGAGCGGCGCCGCGATTCCTGTAAATAAGAACGCGGCTGCGGGTGGTTTGATCGCTCTGCACGAGACGGCCGCGAATGGCCATGTCGAGATATCCGTCTCCGTCATAATCGGCCAAGGACACAGAAGAATCTTCCATCTGCTGGCTGAGCGTTTCCTTGAGGACAAACACATCCGCGTTGTGATCGTAGAAATACACAAGCGTCGGACTCGCGGTGCCGGTGGAACCGGTCACCACAAAGTCGAGGTATCCGTCGTTGTTCAGGTCTCCCCACGCCGCCGCGCCGCGCATTGTCGCCGAGGAACCAGGTAGCAGATAATCCGCAAATTCATAATGGCCGGCTACGACCGTGGTGATGCCGGGATTTGCGGCGGCAATGGCCGTGTTGTAACCGCGAACCGCAAAGGTATAGACACCGCCGGGGATTAGCCCCGTAATCGTCGCTGCCTGCAGGCGTCCCGGATCCACCGGTGTCACATCCAGCGTCGACCGCGTCCAATCGCTAGAGTTCAGCGCATTCGGATTCGGAGACGCCGCGGTGGAATAGAAAATATCGTAGCCGCTGACCCGAGCCGCACCGTCACCGCGGGCGCTGGGCGCGGTCCAGGAAAGCGCGACCTGCGCTCCCGTAAACGCACTTAAGGTTGTGATGTCATCCGGCGGGATCGGCGGGACATACACGGGTGAGGCCGGTGTCGCGTAGGCGCCTTGGCTCTGGCCAGCGTCGACGGCCCGAACACGCCAATAATAGGTATCGCCATCCGTCAGAGCGAGGACGACGCCGCGCGACACGTTTGTGTTGGTATCGATCAGGACGAAATTCGAATAGTTACCGAACAGAGGCGACCCATGAACGCCTGACACAACATACGTGGACGGTGTCAGATTGAACGGGGCCGACGCGATCTGAATCTGGAAATCCATCCCGTCCGGATGCGTTTCGTCCCCGGCTGGTGAGGTCCAGGAAAAGGTTACGCTGCTTCGGCTGACGGAGGCGATGAATCCAGTCGGTACCCCAGGACGGGAATTGGCGATGGCGTTGACCGTGGATGTCTTCTGGTTTTCTAGAACATAAAAGTGGAGGGCGGCACCATCATATCCCGCGACAAAAATGTCCGTGTCACCCTGGTTATTGGTTCCGTCACCATCGAAATTTCCCACCGCCACAGTGCCGCGCTGCAGTCCCTTGGCGGTTCCCAGAGGCTCGGTCGCCGTCCAGGACACCGGGTCGGTCGCGGGGATGTTGGGATAAACCAGGAAATGGCTAACGCCGGACGCGTCGGCCCCCATCGCGATCAGGTCCAGACGTCCATCATTGGTCACATCCGCCCAGGCGAGCGATCCCGCCTGCGAGTTCCCGGAATCCAGACCGAGCGACATCGGAAAGTCGGTGAAAGATAAATTTCCGTCGTTGTGATACACCGTCAAAATGCGGGTGGATCCAACGCGGCCGCTGACCGCGAAGTCCAACTTGCCATCATTGTCGTAGTCGCCCCAGGCGACGGCGCCCCGCTGAATTCCGGGAACGACAAATACCTGAGAGAACTTGCCGCCACCTTCATTCTTATAGACAACAAGGCTTCCGCTGCCAAACCCGTCGTCTCCCGTGACGATTAAATCCTGAAGACCGTCGCCGTTCGCATCACCCCAGGCCAGCGCACCAAATCCGTAAGCCGTCCCCGTCGAATCAACCGGGGCCATTTCGTTGTAGGAACCTTTATGATTGAGAACGATGTGCAGATTCGCCGCCGAGTTGCTGTTCTTCTTGTAGATCAGCGCAAGATCGGTGCTTCCATCATTGTCTGCGTCCGCGGCCGACATGGCGCCCTGGGAGCCATAAGACACCGCGGAGAAGAAATTGGTGCGATTCTCGAAAGCCGGCGAAGGGTCTCCCTTGCCGAGATTTAACATCAAGCGGGTCGAATTCGAATCCATTTCATAGAGGTCGAGAAGCCCGTCGGAGTTCGCGTCCAGCCACTCGATCTGGGGATCGGTTCCTACATTGATCTGTTCATCCACCAGATCGAACGACGCCGTGGCTGTGTTGTAGCGATAAATCCTGAACACCGTCGTCGCGCCGATCTGACCGGCGACCGCAACATCGACGTAATAGCCGCCCTTGGTATCGGACGTACCGTCTCCGCTGAATTCAGCCAACCGGATAACAGGATTGGAAAGATCTTCTGGAAACAGACCCGTGCGCTTGAAAAACTGGCCAGGAACAACGTTGTTCGTGACGGCCACAGGGCTCCAGGGGCCGCTTCCCACCCGCGCGCGAACTGCGACGCTGTAATTCACACCAAGCTTCAAACCGCCAAGACTGACGGAAAAATTCGTGGGGGTGGTTCCGGTGCTTGATACCACCGTGGTTGAGAGCATAACGGATCCCGCATTTGCGTCCGTGACCGTGAGCGTCGAAGACACTCTAACTTCATAGGTAGATGCTCCACCGAGAGGCGACGTCCAGCTGACGAGAATCTGAGATTCTGTGACGGCAGAGAAGTTTCCCACCATGGCCGGCGGGTCGCCGAAGAAAACCCAGTTCGTGTTGTTGCCGGAGTTCACGCTGAGCGCATCCGCGAACAAAAGCGTCCCCTGGGACGCGTTCGAATCTTTCACGGTGACCGCGGTCGCCGTCTCGCTGGATCCGCTGTAAGCGAAGTACCAGGTGCTTCCGGACGTGACGGACCGAAGGCGAATGTTTTTCACATCAAGGATTCCCGTGACCGTTGTCGTCGATCCGTCGGCGAAGACGAGATTTTTTCCGGTCACGTTGGAGCGAATTCCGTAGAAGGTCGAGCTTCCGGCGATCGTGGTCGTGCTCGTACCGGAAAATGTGACGGTGGAGTTTGAAATGAACGTCGCGGCCGAACCGATGATCCAGTCGTGACCGACCATGTTGATGCCGATACCGTTCATGTTGAGCGTGCCGCTTGAGAGCGTCAGTGTCTGGTCGACGCGGAGGGAGCCGCCTGAAGCGAGCGTGACGGTGGCCGTGGACGGGCCGACGGAGGTGAAGGTGGCGATCTGAACTGCGACGTTAACCGAGCAGGGCTTGTTGGAGGTACCGTTGAAGAGAGCTTCGTCGCCGGCGATCGGGATGGTGTTGCCGGACCAGTTTGTATTGACATTCCAGTTCGAGGTCGGACCGAGTCCGGTCCAGGTGCGGGTGGTGGCGAACGACGGCGAAACAAAAGCAGCGGCCATGGCCGATACCAATGCCAGAACAGACGCCATGCGTAATGGCGTCCGAAGGCAATTGCCCGCGTTGTCACTTATTTTATCCCGGATCATATTGTGTAACGAAATCGTAACGGCGTTTGGATTAAGGTTTCCTTAAGGTGTAGTTAAGATGCTTTGAACCAGTTCTCTTCCAATCAAAATAGCCGCTGATTCTCAATGCATCTTCGTTAACTTACCCTTGCCAACTTTCCATCGTCGGCTTAAGTATGGCCGGGGGGGTGTTACGCTTCCAGAGAAAACCCGAATCGGTGGCATTTTTCGGACGGAATCCCCTCCAGGACCCGGCCAGATGGCCAAAACGGTGCATCCGGGCGGGACCACTCCCTTTCGTGGAGACTTAATCAGGGTTTAAGGGAAGTTTAATGGCGCCCGCGCCACACTTTGAGTGATGGACCTATGATCGTGAGAAGAGCTGTGCTCATCTCGCGGCTCCTGCTTTGCGCTGGAGCCGCGTTTTACCCTGCCCTGGTGTCGGCCGCGTCCGGCGCCTCCGGCGGGTTGACCCTTATTGAAGCGCCGGGGGCCCGGTCCGCCGCGCTTGGGGAGGCGTTCTCAACCATGCCCAATGATGTGACCGCCATGGCCTACAATCCGGCGACACTCCAGACACTGTCGTCCTCCCAGGTCTCGTTGTCATATGAGAGCGGCCTCTCAGACGACGCTTATGGCCGTGTGGGCGCCGGATTCCCCGGGATTGGCGTATCGGCGGCATACTATTCCGCGGGGAAGGCGGATCTTCTTGAGAACGGGGTGACCCGCAGCGTGAACGCCCAGACTGATCTGGCCCTGAGCGCAGGCGGCGCGGTGAAACTGGGCGGCGCCTCCTTCGGTGCCGCCGGCAAATACCTTTCTTCTGTTCTGGCCGAAACCAATCGCGCGTCCGCGTGGGCCGGTGATGCGGGCCTCCTGGCTCCCATTGGTCCCGTCACGTTTGGCGTCGCCGTCCAGAACATCGGAAGCCGGATCAAATTTATCGACGCCGGGGATCCGCTCCCCAGAATCGCGCGCGCAGGACTCTCTATCCCCTTTTCGATCCGGACGCTCCGCGTCAGATTTCTTGCCGAGGCTCCGTATTTCCTGAATGAACGGGAATGGCGCCCGGCCGGCGGCGCGGAAGTGAGCGCCGGGCCCATCGCGTTCCGCGCCGGGTACCGTTCCGGCTCGAGGCTTGAAGGCCTAACGGTGGGCGCCGGTTTCGCCCTTGGTTCCCTAACGCTGGATTACGCCTTCGGCTTTGTTGACAGTCTCAACGCCCGGCAGCGCGTCAGCCTCGGATTCAGGTTCGGATCTCGAAGCAAGGATTCGTCCGGAGTTCCCTTTGACGACACCGCCTATCAACGGCGGCGAAGCGCCCGCACCGCGGCGAGCGGGAAGAAAACGGCGCCCGCGCCCGACCGGCCGCGGATCGGAGGACACCCGTGAAGCGCGCCCTCCTTCTGGCAACCTCACTCTTGATCGGATCCGCCTTCGTCCACGCTGAGGACTACGCTCCGAACCAGGTCATCGTTAAATTCCGTCACGGCGCGAGACGTCCAGCCCTGTCTTTTCAGGCGGCGCCAATGAAAACATTCGGTATCGGAAAGGCGACCGAGCGGGCTCGCCGGTTTACGGAAGCGGTAGAGGACTATGCGGTCATTAATCTTTCCCCCGGGACATCCGTCGAGGACGCCATCCGGGCCCTGCGCGCACGCGCCGACATCGAATACGCGGGGCCCAACACAATCGTCCACGCCATGGCGACGCCGAACGACACGTTCTTTTCCGCTCAGCAATGGTCACTGAACAACACGGGGCAAACCGTGAATGGAAACGTCGGAGTCGCAGACGCCGATATTGACGCACCGGAAGCCTGGGATCTCGTCACGGGTTCCGCGACGGTCATTGTTGCGGTCGTCGATGGAAGCGTGGACTACACGCATCCGGATCTCGCCGCGAACATGTGGCATAACCCGGGAGAAATCAACAACGACGGCATCGACAACGACGGGGATGGGGTCATTGATGACTACTACGGCGCCAACTTTGTCCGGGTCAGCGGGCCGCCGTTGGGAGATCCCGGCTCCGACGGGTACTTCCACGGATCGCATGTAGCGGGCATCATCGGCGCGGCCACCAACAACAGCCAGGGCATCGCCGGCACCGCCTGGGGAATAAAGATCATGGCGCTCAGGTTCCTCGACAGCGGCGGCAGCGGAAGTATCTCGAATGCGACGGAGGCGATCCAGTTTGCAACGGCCCATGGCGCGTCGGTCATCAACAACAGCTGGGCCACAAGCTCAGACGATCCGCTTCTTCACGCAGCGATCACCGCGGCTTACAACGCCGGAATCGTCATCACGGCCGCCGCCGGAAACGACGCGAACAGCCCGACCGTCTACTATCCCGCGGCCTACAGCGAAGTCATCGCCGTTTCAGCCACCACCAACATCGACCGGCCGATACTCTATAACTACGGCGCCCATATCGATCTCGGCGCGCCGGGACGCGACATCGCCTCCACCACGCCCTCCAATCAATACGCTTTCTCAACCGGGACATCGATGGCGGCACCGCACGTGGCCGGCGTCGCCGCGCTCATGAAATCGGTGTCTTCCTCCATCACACCGGATCAAACGCTCACAATCCTGAAAGCGTCCGTGGACGTGCCGACCCTCTGGGAGACCTTTTCGACGACGACCACCTGGTACGGCGCGGGACGGCTGAACGCGTTCAACGCCGTCCGCTCCGTCGGCGACGTAACCGCGCCGTCCGTTCTTCTGACGGCGCCCGTTTCCGCCACCACGTACAACGGGACCATTTCGCTGAACGCGACCGCTTCAGACAACAAGGTTCTCATGAAGGTCTGGTTCATGGTCGACGGCGTCGTGATCAGCACGGACACGACAAGTCCCTATTCAACAAACTGGAACACTGCCCTCGTCAGTGACGGCGCGCATGTGATAACGGCGAGAGCTTTCGACGGCGCCGGAAACACCGCCAGCTCCAGCGCGAATATAAACGTCGGGAATTCGGATACGGTCATCCCGGCCATTTCGATCACCGCCCCGTCGGGTGGGACGTACCGGTTCGGAACCATCTCCGTGAATGCGACGGCCACGGACAACGTGGGCGTGTCCAAGGTCTGGTTCGCGCTGGATGGCGTCAACATGAGCACCGACACGACTTTTGCCTACAGCTGGTCGTTCGACACGTTGACGACGACCAACGGACCGCACACCATCACCGCGACGGCCTTCGATGCGGTCGGGAACAGTTCCGCGACGGCCGTTTCTTTCAACATCGCCAATCCGGACATTTCGTCTCCCACGGTCACGATGACCTCGCCTTCCAGCGGGGTCCAACTTGCCGGCGTCTTTGCCATCTCCGCAACGGCCAGTGACAACGTGGGCATCAGCACGGTTCAATTCTTCGTGGACGGGGTTCTGGCCATCAGCGATATTTCATCCCCTTACGGTGGAAGCATAAATACGCTCAGCTACTCGACGGGAAGCCACGTTCTCTCCGCACGCGCCTATGACGCCGCCGGCAACAGCAGCGCGACGGCGGTCACGGTCTCCTTTATCCAGGACGTCTCTTCTCCGACTGTTTCCATCACGGCGCCGACCACCGGGGTAACGCTTTACGGAACAACCCTGATCAGCGTGACGGCGTCCGACGACATCGCGGTCAGCACCGTGCAGTTCCTGGTGGATGGCGTCTTCCTCTCATCCGACACGACGGCGCCCTACACGGCGACGTTCTCAACCATTAACTATTCGAGCGGGACCCATCTCATCCAGGTCCGCGCGTTCGATCCTTCGAACAACAGCACCGCCGTTTCCGTTTCAGTCATTTTCAGTCCGATCCCGCTCGACGCGGGCGCGCCGACGATTTCAGCGTCCGGATTCGCCCCTGGCGCGCGTCTGAGCGGCATCGTCGACCTTATGGCCGAAGCGTCAGACGACATCGGCGTGATCCGTGTTGAGCTGCTTATTGATGGAACGCTTGTCGATTCCGACGCAACGGCTCCCTACGCCTTCAAGCTGAACACCTCACTGTTCGGAACAGGCGCGCACGTAGCGACCCTCAGGGCCTATGACGCGGCCGGGAACAGCACGAGCACGTCCATCGCCTTCACGGTCGCAAGTTTTGGCGTGAGCGCGTTCCAGCCCCTGTTCAATCCCATGAGAGGCGAATCCGTCACCATTCCCCTGAACCTCGGGGAGACCCTGCATGTGGAAGCGCGCCTCCTTGACCGGTTTGGATCTTTGGTCGCCACGCTGATGGACGGAGAGGCCGGACCCGGAACGTCTTTGACCTGGGATGGACGGAATTCTTCGCGCGACGTCTCGGCCTCGGGCACCTACCTGCTGTACCTGAACATTGCCGGTACGATCGAGACCCGGAAAATCATCCTCCGAAAATAAAAAGGGCCGGTTCCGCGTTCGCGGCTCCGGCCCTTCTCCAGAAGATTTGTTCTGCTTAGAGTTTGTCGTCCAGCCTGTATCCGACACCAATCAGCGTCTTGATGTAACGCCCGGCGTCGCCGAGTTTCTTCCGGAGATGGCGGATGTGAACGTCGATCGTTCCAAGCGTACCTGGATAGTCATATCCCCACACCGTCGACATGAGCGCCTCCCGGCGAAGCGCCTTGTTCTTGTTCTTCGCGAGCGCGACAAGGAGTTCAAATTCCTTCGGCGTCAGCATAACGTCCTTGCCCTTGTACTTCACCTCGTGCATATCGAGGTCGATATCGAGCGGACCGATCTTGATGATCGACGCTTCGTCGCCCTTCGCCAGGTCGATCCGCCGGAAAACCGCCTTGATGCGTGCAAGGAGCTCGCGATTTCCAAAAGGCTTCGTCATGTAATCATCGGCGCCGACTTCGAGGCCGATGACCTTGTCCGTCTCGGTGTCCTGAACGGTAAGCATGATGACAGGAATACGTTTCGTCCGGATGTCCTGCTTCGTCTGACGGCAGAATTCAAGACCGCCAATCGTGGGCAGGCGAACGTCGAGAAGAATCATGTCGGGAAGAGTAACCTTCAGTTTCTGGAAGGCCTCATCGGTGGAGTGCGCGGTTGTCGCAGTGAAACCGTTCTCTTCAAGGATGTCCTTCACCAGTTGGCAGATCTGCGGTTCATCGTCGACGATGAGGATTCTTTTCTTGGCCATTTTCCCCTCAGTTAGGACCGGCGGTCAACCACATAGGCTGAGCCTGTCGCAGATTTCACCCATTTCTTAAGATCCCCGGCCACAAGCGCAACTTCGCCGGGATGACTAAAATTCTTTTGACGATTCGTAACGACCGCGATCGCGATGCCCATCATCGGGAAATCAATTTTGTTACCGCGGCGGTCAACAGACGTGATCATACCACGCACTCTGTCTTCTTCATCGTAAAGCGCCGGAATCGATGCGTCAAATTCCCGAATGATCGCATCGCAGAGGTCCATCGGATCATGAACCCCGGTGAGGATAACGAAATCGTCTCCGCCGATATGTCCAACAAATGTCGGAGATCTCTTCCACTCGCCCGCGTTCCGCTCCAGCGTTTTGGCGGTCAACTTAATGGCCAAATCTCCTCGTATAAAACCATATCGGTCATTGAATGCCTTGAAGTTGTTCAGGTCAAAATAGAGAACGGAAAAAGCCTGGCCCGAGGCGATCTTTTTCTGGATCTCATCAATGATCGCGCGATTTCCGGGAAGATGCGTCAGCGCGTTTGCATCCAGCTCTCTCACCGTCCTGCCAATCGCCGCCGTGATTCGCGCCAGGAGGCGCACCGGCTTGAATGGTTTTGGAATGTAATCGTTCGCGCCCGCATCGAAACCGGTGACTTCGTCTTTGTCCAGCGTATGCGCTGTGAACATAATGATTGGCGTGTGCCGTGTCGGAGGCAACGCCCGAACCTTCTTGCAGACGTCGTAACCGCTCATGTCCGGTAATCCGACGTCCAGGAGAATCAGGTCCGGCGTCAGATCCACCAGCGCGGCGAGCCCGGATTTCCCCGTGGCGGCCTGAGTAACGACGAATCCCTCGTCTTCAAGAAATTCCGCGACCACGCCACGGATCTCATCCTCATCATCCACGATTAAAATTTTTCTAGCGTCCATGTCAGTTATTTTTTTATCCAATTCTCAGGCGACCGGTGATTCCGTTGCCGCGGAATTCTTCGGCAAAGTGAAGAAGAAGGTCGTGCCCTTCCCCAACTCTGATTCCAGCCAGATCCTTCCGCCATGCGCCTCGACGTTTCCTTTCGCGATCGCCAATCCAAGGCCGGTTACTTTCGGCACGACGCCGGCGGCATCATGATTTCCGGCCTGGCCAAATTTTTCAAACACGAGATTTCGCGCTTCTTCCGGAATTCCAATGCCGGTGTCCTGAACGGAGACCTCGATCGAATCGGCCTGATTTTTCGCGCATATGATGATCTTGCCCTTGGAAGGTGTGAATTTCAAGGCGTTCGCAACAAGGTTTGTCAGAACCTGTCGAATTTTCTCCTCATCTACGCTGATGACGGGCAGGACCGCGGAGAGGTCAATAACGCCAGAAATCTCCTTCTTTTCAAACAGTGGATGCAGGAGCGTCATGACATCCTCTGCGACTTCGCCAATCTGGGTATCCGACCGGCGCAGCTCGAAACGGTTGGCCTTCAGCTTTGCGAGATCCAGAATGTCATTCACAAATTCAGTAAGGCGGTAAGCGCTCTCCTGAATGACGCCGAGCGCCTTGTCTCCCCGGATGGGATCAATTTCATTGAAAGGGCGCCCCCGGAGCAGCTCCACATACCCGGAAATCGCAGACAGGGGAGACCGCAGTTCGTGGGAAACGCTGGAGACGAATTCGTCCTTGAGTTTTTCAACCTCACGCAGCTTGTACGCCATCAAATTGAACTCTTCGGCCAGGAACCCGAGCTCATCCGCCGTCTCCACCGGGATGTGTGTCGACAACGTGCCGTCGCCGATGGCTTTGGCGCCCTTCGTCAGTTCCCGGATCGGCCGCGTCATGCGTTCAGAGAGGACCAGCGCGCCCAGGAATCCAAGAACAAGGACACCCGCCATGGACCAGGCCAGTCCGGGCATCATCCGGTGAATGATTGCGTTCAGCTTGATCTCAAGAACGTTCATGCTGAAACCAACGTAGACGGTTCCGCGAAGCTTCTCCCCCTTCAGGTTCGTGAGAGAGAGCGGCTGACAGTAGAGCAGCCAACGTTCAGATCCGTCGTTCTGCGATAGTTCACTGGGACTCTTATCGTCTTTCCCCGCACAGGCGGGCGCCAGCTTATCGAAACGTTGAAGGCTATCGAGGCCACCCAGCCGGCTCCCTGGATTGATGGCGTCGACGTAAACGGCGTAGGCCAGCTCAGGGACGGATTTCTCGAGAGATTCACTGTAGGCGCGAACGGCGAGATCCTGGCCCAGGTACAGCGCGTCTTCGGTGGCGCGGTGGAAGTTGTCAAACCACGTCAACTGGTTGGCTTTCATTTCCCGTCGCATGAAGGAGCGCACTGCCAGAACGGTGGAGACGCTCGTTACAGCAACAACGGCGACAATGAGCGAAAGGGTGAAGATGGTGAGGCGCGGCCGAAGCTTCAAGCGGCTCCCTTACTTCTGGACCTCGATAATCTTTACCTTGGCACCGGCCTTGAGTTCCGGCGGCTTCTGAACGACGACAATCTCACCGGGGTTTAGGCCTGATTCAATCTGCGTGAACTCCGACGCGACGTACCCGACCTGAACATCCCGCGCCTCGGCCACGTTCTCCTTGTTCACGACGAAGAGCTGGAATCCTCCCGGCGTCTTGTTCAGGGAGTCATTGGGTACGGAAATGGCGTCATCAGCTTCATAGGTGATGATCTTGGTGCGCGCGAACATGCCAGGAAGGAGGAGACTGTCCGGGTTGGGGATCTTGGACCGGACAGAGAACGTCTTGCTTCCGTCGGAACCGATGATCGGCGAAATGGTCTCGATGGTTCCTTCGAAGATATTTCCAGGGTAGGCATCAACAGTGCTGAGAATCTTCTGGCCGGGATAAATCTTGTCGACCTGCTTTTCGATGATGCCCACTTCAACGACCACGGCCCTGATCGAAACCAGCTTGGCGACCTTGCGCTGCGGATTCACGAACTCGCCGACTTCGGCTTCTTTTTCACCGATGATTCCGTCGCGTGAAGCGATAAGACGGGTCTTGTCGAGCTCGGCCTGGGCGACTTCCATGTTGAGCCGGGTCTCGTCAAGTTTTGTCTTCGAAACGCCGCCCATCTGGAAAAGTTTTTCGGTCTGTTCAAGCTCGATCTTGGCGCGCTCCACCTTCAGCGAAGCGTCACGGTCATTGATCCGCCCCATAAGCTGGCCCTTCCGGACTTTCATGCCTTCTGAGATATTGAGCTCTTCGATGCGTCCGTCGACTTGAAAACGGAGTTCTACTTCCGCTTCGCCCTTCAGGTTACCAACGGCGGTGATTGTGTCCTGAAAGCGTCCCACGCGCGCTTCGATGGCGTTCACGGGGACCTCGTCGGGCGCCTGGCTGCCCGCAGCAGCCTGGGCCTCTTCTTCCGGCTTCGCGTGGTTCCGGCTTTTCTGAACGCCCCACATCGCGGCACCAAGGGCAATAAATCCCACCACCAAGACGCTGGAACGGTTGCGCGCAAAGAAACTTGAAGAGGGAGGAGTGGCTGGTGCGGTTTCCGCTTCCGCTTCAACCGTTGTTCCTTCGGCGACGGCTGGAGCCTCGACTTCAGGAACCGGTTCTTCAGAATGGAGGGGCTGAAACTCGAAATCTTCGTCCGGAGTCGGTTTCTGGTCTTCGGGAGCGGGTGTTTCTGACATGAATTAACCTGTGTGCGAGTAGTCGCCGCGGGATTTCCCGTTCTGGGCGAAAACTTCTTCTATCTCGTCGTAATTCAATTCTTCTTTCTGGATCAAAAGATTGGCGAATATTTCGACGATCGCGAATTCCTTTCTCAGGTATTCCTCTGTTTCACGCTCGCACTGGCGGAGAATCGCCTGCGTTTCGTCGTTCAGCTGTTTCTTGAAAGCTTCCGACAACTGTGAATGCACGGCTTGATTATTCTGCGTGATCGCATAGTTGCCGATGATTCCACTCGTTCCCATGCCATATTCCCACACCATGGCTTGCGCGACGCCAAGCGCGTTCGCGAAGTCCGAGGCGGCTCCGGTCGAAGTCACGCCGTACTTGATGCGTTCCGACAGGAATCCGGCCAGCGACACCTTGATGTCGGCAATGAGCTCGTGTCGGTTCTTCGTGTATTGCTCTTCGCGCGGAACCGGCATCACGTGGCCGAGGGCCCCGCCGCGGTGAAGAATTGTCGCCTTGAACACGTCGTAGGTGGGGTGCTGGTGATAGACCGTCACGAGATGGCCGGCTTCGTGGAAAGCGATCGTCTCGCGCTCTTTGTCCGTCAGAGGAAGGCGGTGCGCGATGCCGAGGTCAATGCGTTCGAAAGCCTGGGAGAGGTCCTTGAACATGACCATATCCCGCCCATCCCGCGTGGCGATGAGCGCGGCTTCCTTCACGGCCGCCTCGATTTCCGCCGGCGTTTTGTAAACCGTGCGCTGCGCCAGTTTTTTCATTTCGAGCGCGGGATCAAAGGAGACCTTGGCGAGGTAGTACCGGAACATGTCCTCGCGCTCTTTCAGGTGCGGACGTCCGACGAAGATTTTCCGGTCGAACCGGCCCGGACGGAGAAGGGCGGCGTCGAGAGTCGTCTCGGCAGCGTTGGTCGCACCGATGAAAATAATGTTATCCCGCCCGCTGTGAATACCGTCCATCTCGACGAGGAGCTGGTTCTGGGTGGAATTGGTTTCTTCG
>JAYTIE010000274.1:0-2742 GCA_043732015.1 Elusimicrobiota bacterium
GTCTCCGGTGAGCATGATGACTTCTATCCCCTCCTTCTGGAGCTGGGCAACAACCGCGGCTGAGTTTTCCTTGATCGAATCGGCGATTCCGATGGCACCGGCCAGACGTCCGTCGCGCGCCAGAAAGATCACTGTTTGCCCTTCCAATCTCATCCGGTCCGTTTCTTTCGACAAGGGTGAAACGTCTATGCCGCTGCCTACAAGCATCGCCTCATTTCCAAGCATCAATGACTCGCCGCCGCGCGAGGCGGTCACGCCTTTGCCCGTCACCGACCGGAACCCTTCAACATTTTCAACGGTGAGATTATTCTCTTTCGCTTTGGAAAGAACGGCGGCGGCCAGCGGATGCTCGCTGTTTCGTTCAAGAGCGGCAGCGATGCCCAGAACCTCGGATTCAGAGAATGAAAGGGCGGGAATCACGGCGACGACGCTGGGCTTGCCTACGGTGAGGGTGCCGGTTTTGTCCACGACAAGCGTATCGATCGATTCCAGACCTTCCAGTACCTCCGCGTTTTTGATCAGAACACCGGAGGTGGCCCCTCGGCCCGTTCCCACCATGATGGACATCGGAGTGGCCAGCCCGAGGGCGCATGGGCAGGCGATGATCAGCACTCCAATAGAGTTTACGAGGGCATACACAAAACGGGGTTCGGGACCGACCCATGCCCAAATGACAAAGGTGAGGATGGCCGACAAGACCACCGCGGGCACAAAATAACCTGAGACCACATCGGCCAGCCTTTGGATTGGCGCACGGCTGCGCTGAGCCTGGGCGACCATTCTGACGATCTGCGCCAGAAGCGTCTCTTGACCCACCCGGTCAGCCCTCATCATGAAGCTGCCGGTGCCGTTCACCGTTCCACCGGTCACGCGACTTGCCGGTTCCTTTTCAACAGGAATCGGTTCACCAGTCACCATCGATTCGTCGATGGAGCTTCGGCCGTCCGTCACCACTCCGTCCACTGGAATCCGCTCCCCGGGTCGGACCCGCAGAACATCGCCAACATGAACGTCGCTGAGAGAAACATCTGATTCTGTTCCATCTGGGGAAACCCGACGGGCAGTCTTCGGAGCGAGTCCCAGAAGAGCCCGGATCGCGCCGTTCGTCTGGCTGCGGGCGCGAAGTTCCATGACCTGGCCGAGGAGCACAAGCGTGACAATCACGGCGGCGGCTTCAAAGTACAGCGGCGGCGTGTCTCCGTGACCGCGAAAAGCGTCCGGGAACGCTCCAGGGAAAAATGCGGCGATGACACTGTAAACGTAAGCGACGCCGGTACCGATGCCGATCAACGTGAACATGTTCAGGTGGCGACTGACGACAGATGCCCACGCCCGCTGGAAGAAGGGCAAGCCGCCCCAAAGAACGACGGGCGTGGCCAAGACAAGCTGAAGGAAAGCGAGCCTTCGGAAATGTGAAATCGCCTTCGCCCAGGACCAGGGCAGGATTTCCGCCATGCCCAAAAGGAAAAGCGGAAGAGTCAGGGCGGCGCCGACTCTGAATCGTCTCCACATGTCATCGAGTTCCGGGTTCCCCTGGTCTGCCAACGATACGGTGGTCGGTTCCAATGCCATGCCGCATTTGGGACAGGTCCCCGCGTGGTCCTGAATGATCTCCGGATGCATCGGACAGGTGAAGGAAACGCCCTCACCTGGCGCGGCATCATGGGGCACTTCGCCCGAGTCCGCGGAAATATATCGTCCGGGCTCCTTGCTGAATTTCACGGAGCAGCTCTGGCTGCAAAAGTGATAGGTCTTCCCCTCGTACTCTTTGGTTGCGGCGGCTTCGGCGGGATTGACCTCCATGCCGCAAACCACGTCTTCAACTTTATCGATCATTGCAGCGTTCCTCCCGACGAAACGGGCCGACAGGTTGGGACAACCGTTCCATTTTTCATGTCGTATTTCCATCGCCACATCGAATACACGACGGGATAAACCAGCAGCTCCAGGACGAACGACGTCACCAGACCGCCCACCATCGGCGCGGCGATGCGCTTCATCATGTCTGCACCAGTCCCGATCGACCACATGATCGGAAGCAATCCGATGAAGGCAGCGGTCACCGTCATCATCTTGGGGCGAACGCGCTTCACCGCCCCATGGATGATGGCTTCAGTCAGATCTGCGAACGTTTTCATCCGGCCGTTCTTGACCGCTTCCTCGTAGGACAGATCAAGGAACAGCAGCATGAACACGCCAGTTTCTGCGTCCAGCCCCATGAGCGCGATCATTCCGACCCACACAGCGATGGAGACGTTATAACCGAGCAGGTAAAGGTACCACACGGCGCCGACCAGCGAGAAGGGCACAGCCAACATGACGATGGAGGCTTTCACCGCCGAACGCGTGTTCATGTAGAGGAGAAGGAATATAAGGAAGAGCGTTACGGGGAGAACGATCTTCAACCGTTCTCGAACGCGCAGCATGTTTTCGTACTGGCCGCTCCAAACGAGCGAATATCCCTCGGGAAGCTGGACTTTGGACTCCACCAGTTTCTTTGCTTCCTCCACATAGCCGCCGACGTCGCGACCAGCCATGTCAACGTAAACATAACCCGCCAGCATCCCGTTCTCGTCTCGAATCATCGAGGGCCCAACTTTGAGCTCAAGGTCGGCCAGCTCCGCCAGAGGAATGTTCGCGCCGGATTCGGTCGGAACGAGCACCCGGCGAAGTTTCGGGAGGTTATCCCGCAGCTCACGGGCGTATCGAACGTTTATTGTGTACCGCTCGCGGCCTTCGATG
>JAYTIE010000275.1:0-7253 GCA_043732015.1 Elusimicrobiota bacterium
CAGGCCTCGGACGTGAACCGCTCCTCCTGCCGCTTGTAGAAATCGTCGATGCGCGCCATGGGGCCGGCGGGATAGGTCGGGAAGAGAAAGAAATAAAGGAACGTGCGGTCGAGCGGCTGGCGCGGGATTTCACCCTTCAACGTGCGCATCGCGAAGTCGATGAGCTTGAAGGTGAGGAACGAGAGCCCCAGCGGGATGACGGCCTTCGCCGCCGAGTGCCCCATGGTGAACTTGTGGTACGCCAACTGCGCGATCAACAGACCCGCGAGCATCAGCGCCACGCCTTCCGCGCGGCGCGTGTTCATGCGCGTGCGGGAGAAAACAATAAGGACGATGGTTATGGTGATCAGCGCGCCGACGGTGGCCGACGGGTCCTGACCAAAGAGATAACCGGCGGACAGAATCGCGAGCAACCACGTGCGCCAATGCCGCGGCGTCATCCAGAAGAGAAGTGCCGAGACGAAGAGAAAAGCCCAGTAGGTGAGGTGAACGTACACGTCAGTACCCCATGTACCGGAACACGCGGGCGCCGGTGTTCGTCGCGTGAATGGCCAGAAGGACGTAGAAAAGAAGTTCGCCCATCACGACGGCCTGGAAAAGGATCCCGAGCGCCTCGGCAAGATGAACCCAGCCGCGTCTCCGGCCGAGCGAATATTTCCGCGTCAGCATTCCGATCCGCTCACGAAGCATGAGGATTCTCCTCGCGCTTGATGATGTCGCCGACGGACTGGACGAACGCCCCCTGGAACTTGAGGCGGGCGGGCTGTTTCCAGAGGTGATAATTGTCGAGATAATCATCGGCGGTCAGACCGGCGTCCGTCGAGGGATCGATCAAAGGGGTTTTCATTTTTGCGGCGTCCGCCGACAGATGCTGCGCGAAGGCGCGCTCGATGTCCAGAGCCTGAGCTAAAACGCCCGGACGGTAATGCATGTTGAGGAGAATGACCTTCAGGCCGCGCGACTCCGCCAGGTGCACCACTTTCTCAAGCAGGACGTCATTGAGGGCCGCGCGGCCCTCGTAGTCGCCGGTTACATTCTTAAGAGGGTCGCCGAGATCGCCGGGGCGGACTGTCGCCGTGGAATAGCGGTGGAAGAAGCCCTCGGTTCCCGCGTGGGGACATCGCAGCGCCCACCGCCAGAGATTGTCCCGCCGGGCGGAAAAAAAGCCCGCGTGATCCACGAGCGCGATACCGGTCCGGAAGGGAACCGGGTGACCGGCTTTCCGCAGCTCGTCTTCCGCGAACGGGGAATCGAGAACCGTTTCGGCTCTCTGCACGAAGCGCACCGGCAGATCACGTTTGTTCCCGATCATGCCCGGGCTGACCTCCAGCACCACGTAGCCGTGCGATTGCACTGGAACCTGTTCCACCAGGGCGCCCAACTCCCAGAGCGTCGCGTCCGGCATGAACAACGGCCAATACTGGACGGGCCGACCCAGCGCCGCCGACAGCTCCGCGGTCACCGACTCGCGGCCGTCGATGGCTTCCTGCGACATGGAGCTTCCCAAGTGCACAACCACCATGGTTGAAGGATCCGAATGGCTCTGCCGAAGGCGCATCACCTCGGAAGTCAGCTCCGCCCCGTAGTCGTTGGGACCGGCCATGAGATAACGCGCATCAACCCGGGACAGACAGGGCGAGGTCAGAAGAGCGGCCTGAACCAGGACGGTGAGACAGACCCCCGCTAAAGCAATAGGGCGGGGGCGGGTGAAGCCGTCCCAGAATGCAAGAAATATGTCGATCATCTATTGGTGTCGGGCCTTGAACTTTTTGGAGAGCGAAGAAGGGGAGAGGCCCATCTTTTACGGCGGGGATTCTAACCGGTGGCGGGATTAACGGCAATCGGGGATTCCCCGGGACTTGTCAGCAGGATTTTCTGATGGCGGGAGGTCAGGCCTGACGGCCGAAGGTGCGGGCGGTGCTTTCCTTTATCTTCAGGGGAGAGGTTTGTACGGCAGGGCTCAACCCGAGAAATTGGTTCGAAGCAGAGAATCGACTACGTCCGGGCGCAAAAAAACCCTGTGCCAGGGGGACTTGCTCCCACCCAACACAAGGCTTTGTTGTCCCGGCGAATTACTTGCCGAGAAACCGCTGCCGCATGCGATAGCCGACGCCCGCCAGAGCGGACCCCAGCATCACAACACTCGACGGCTCCGGAACCGGGTTGCTGTCGTCTCCGGTATCATTGCTCGCAGGCGGGCAATTCGCGGCGGTGCCACCCGTAGCGCTAGAGCTGGATTTTGTCCAGCTGTTATAACCGTGATGCTTGTGACGTCCCATCGCGAACGCCGAGCTGCCCACGACCGTGAGCGCCAGTGTCATGGTAGAGACCGTAAGAACACGCTTCATCTGAATATTCATTGTCTTCCTCCTGAGTGAAGATTCCCCCTGCCCGGTTGAGGTTTCCCTCAGAACGGTTAGGTGGGCGTTAACTTCAATACGCAGGAAGGCTTCAGAGGTTTGAATTATTTTTTGAATGAGCGAAAAAAGTTCCGGTAGGCGGAAAGACACGCGTTCAAACGGTTTTCTGAGACTGAGTTCCCCTGTTACGCCTGCCGCTGGACCACGAGAGCGGCCTTGATGAGCGTGTCGATTGCGACCGGCTTCAGGGGAATGCCCCGGAACCACGATTCCAGGCGGATCCAGTCGAGACGCAGCTCCTTGATGAGGGCGCTCGCCGCTTCCGTGACCGGGATATCCACGCCGGGCGGCAGCACGACCACATGATCACCACGCGTACCCGCCGCAGAGAGGGCGCGGCCGACAACAGGATCGCTCAACAGCGCTGCGCGGAAGACGGCGACGTCCACCAGGCCATCGGGACCGATGACGCGCTGGCCCGGGGGCAGAACAATGAGATCCACGTTCTTGATGCTGTCCAACGCCGCATAACCGGGCGCGTCTTCGGCGCTCACCACCAGTTTCATGGTCTGCTCGTCCGAACGGCGTGCGTTGGCGGTGGCCAGAAGCCCCTCAACGACGTCCGGCTTCGCGGCCCCCAGCGGAATGAGGGCGTTCTTCCCGCCGATCAGGGTTGCCGGGGCCACGCTGGGCGTGGCCTTCGCGGCGTCTTCCCACACCTGACGGACTTCCGACCGGCTGAGCGCCATCTTCTCAAGCGATTTCGGATTTACCGCGTCGCCGATGCGCGCCACGGGCGGCAGGCCCAGTTTGTCGGCGGCATTTTCCGCGCGGGCGCGGTACGGCGACTGCGCCACGTCCCACACGAAGTGAAACAGGATCGCCGCGAGATAAGGCGCCCACTCCGTCCCTATAGTGTTGGCGACGCCATAGAAAAGGATGTTGATCATGAGGACGGCAAAAGCTCGGGATCCGAAGAAATTCGATGTGGTCGAGCTCCACTCTGAGACGAACTCTGCCCATAATGCCTTAGGGGCGTACCCGTTTGTCTTTCCCCACGCCGCCCACCGTAAAATTGGATGCAGAGCAAAGAAAAACGGTCCTGCGACCATCCATCCGCCACTGAGGCCGGCCGCGGCGAACTGCTGGCCCAACTTAAAAAATCCAGATTCGAGGATGGCGACGACAAGATAATAGACCGCTCGCGACACGCGACTGTTCTGAAACACCCGGCCCAACCGCGTGCCCTTGATGAATGGCTCCAGCAGATCGGCCGTCCCGGTGGGGGCGGCGGACGAGAGCCCCGTCGTGATCGCGCGGGCCTGGAAAATGTACCAGCGGCCGTTCAGGAGTCCCCACTCAATATCCAGATCCTTGCCGAATCGCGCTCTGAGGTTCCGCGCCTTCTCGGCGATCATTCGGACCTGCGCGGTGGTGAGCGGATATTTCTGGGCCCGTTCGGATTTCGTCAGGGGTTCGGTGATGGTGCCGTTGCCGTCGGGGCTGCGGACAATCTTGGTCGGGATATAACGAATGCGGCCGTTCACGGGCCGGGCGATTTCCTCGAAGGTGGTCGAGTCCGACACGAACCGGGAAATTTTAGATTCACCCTTCACCACGCCCTCGGTCAGGCCCAGCGCCGCTTCCGTCACGACACGATTTCGCCCGTTGTCAGGATCCGACGTGAAAGTGACACCGCCGATCTGGTTGTTGATCATCTCCTGGATCAGCACCGCGGGGCGAACGTCCGATTCTTTGAGGCCCTTCTGTCGTCCCCGGTAGATGACGCCCTGCGGTAGCCAGAACGAGGCCCACGTCTGCACGAGCACATCCAGGACCTGATCCTGTTTCACGAACAGGTAGCTGGATGCCGCCCCCGCGTAAGCGGCCGCGTTGGTGTCTTCCTGAACGCCCGAGGACCGCATGGCGAAAGTTGCATTTTGAAGTCCCAGTTTGGCGATGGTCGCGTAGATCTTCTTTGCGAGCGCTCCATCCTTCGAGACCTTCGCGGAGAGAAGCGTCGTGCGAATGTCTTCGCCCAATTTTCCCAGTTTCGCCATCGACGGTTTTGACTTCGCGCGCTCTAACTCGATCTTTTTAACGGTCTCTTGGAAATCCTTCGCCACTTTCTCATTCCCAGCCTCAGCCAGGAAAAGATCGAACGCGCTGGTCGTGACGGAGAGACCGTTCGGCACCTCAGCGTCCAACTCCCCGGCAATTTTCCGGAGGCGCCCCAGAGCGCCAGCTTTCGGTCCCGAAACCTCTGAATGATCTTCATCAATCTGGTCCAGCTCATAAACCGCTTCTTTCGCGTCCAGAATCGCCTGTTTCTTCACCCGGATCAGCGCGTCGCGCTTTTCCGCGAGCGCTTTCACGCCCGCGTCGTCGCCCAGTCCCGCGCGCGTCGCATTGGCCACCAGGCGCCGCATCAGTTCCAGATCGTTGGTCGCGGCGGCCGACTGAACCTGACGGCCGAGATCCGCGACAATCGTCGCCGCGCGGGCATCGGACGCGCGCGCCAGCGCGTCATTCCGAGCCTTCAGCGCCGCGAGCCCTTCTTCGCTCACACTCAGCGCGCCTTGAATCTGCGTCGCGTGCGTCATCTTGTCGTTCAACGCCTGCTTGAGCGCCTTCAGTTCAACCGGCGAGTCGGCGGCGGGAATCTCCGTTTCAAAATCATTGAAGGACCGTTCCAGCGCGCGCAGTTCGGCGTCGAAGAGTTGCGCGCCGAAAGCGGTTATGCGGGTCTGAAGTTCCGGCGACAGCGTGGCCCGGACGCGGGTGAGCCGGTCCACCACCGCCGTAAAAAACGGTGTGCCGACGGCCCCGCGCCGCACGAGAAAAGTCATGGTCCATTCGAGAATCATGGCGATCTGACGCTCGAGCGCCGAGCGCGCGCCCCGGCGGGCGCCGGCGAGCGCCTTGATCAACCCCGCGGGCCAGGCGAAGAAGGCGTCGAGCAGTCCCGTGTCGCCGGTTTTCTCGAGATCCGACAGCGTCACGAGAACACGCTCCACGTCTTCCTGCTGATCCTTGGGCAGAAGAACCAGTTTCCCGGTGGTCGGATCGGCGACGACGAAATCGTTGCTCTGCACGGCGACCTCATCGCGACTGGCCGATGACGTCCGGCTGAGACCATTCTCATCTCGAGTGACCTCGCCGAAATGGACCGATGACAGCGTGATGCCGTCGTCCATCCAGACGGCATCCGGCAGGACGAACGACACTTTCCCCATTTCGCGGGTGGTCACGCCCACGTGGCTGAGCTTTCCGCCGCTCGTCGCCAGAACAACGGCGGCTTCCTGCATGGCAGCGAGATCCGACGGGTCCGTTTCTTTCGCGAGGAAGACGCGGCGGCCCGTCGGATCCGGCAGTTCCGACTGCGCGTCGCCCTTCAACATCACGCGGCCAAACCAAAGCTTTCCGTCACCCGAAGACACCACGAGTCCCGGCACGCCACGACTGTCGCTCAAATCCGGTTGAACCGACATCCGCAACAGCCGGCGCGCCTGTTCGCGCGTAGCGGGCGAAGTGGCGCGCTCATTCGCTTCGACACCGCCCAGAAGCGCCCGCAATTCCGGTGTGCTGAGCGCGCGGGGCTGCTGATCGGCGCCGATCAACACGGTGCGCGCAAAAAGGATGGAAGACGTTTCGGGATCCACGAGAACATTGAGGAGAACCGATTCACCCGTCGGAACGCGCACCACTTCTTGATAAGCCGGGAGCGCCCCGATCCGGCCGACCGGCGTCATCGTGCGAACGTCGAAATTAAGACCGTCCAGTATGTCCGCCGCCTGAAGCGACGCGGCTTCATCCGTCACCGCGGCGCGCGCGAGCAGGGGCAGGTTCGGATTGCTGGCGGAGCGGCGCGGAATTCCCTTGGCATCCAGAACGAAGTCGCCGCGCGCCAATCCTTCTGCGATCGGCTGATTGAAATACCTGTCGATCGTCCTCTGGCCCGGGCCCAGCTTCCGGGAATCCGGGCCCACCGGCTCGAACTCCGGCATCAGCGGCAAACCCAGCTCGCTCAGGATGCGATTGATATTGCGGGCCAACGGGCGCGCGCGCGCCTGGCTTTTTTTCACGTACGCTTTGAAGTTGTTGTAGAAGCGCGTCGCCGTGTAGCCCGCGAAGGGATTGAAAGACGTGTCCTGCGGCCGTTCTGGCTTCTCCATGTCGGTATCGAACGGAAAACGCCCTTCCCGGACCAGGATTTCAGCAAGGGTTGCGAGCACACTCTCCACCGTGTCCGCTTCCTTTCCGGTCTTCGGCAGCTCACCAGCTAAATTCAGAAGCATCGCATCGAGGTCACGCGTGTGATAGAGGACACGGACCATCATCGTTGCGATGTCCTCGACCTGCCGGGCCGTCGAAGCGCCCGCGTTTTTGTCCGCGAGGGCTTTCAGCATTTTGTCTTTTACTATCACCTTCATTCCAATGCCACGCAGGGCCGCTGCGAGATACGGAAGGCGGAAACCGCCCACTGTTTCGCCGCTTTCAAAGAAATTCAATTCGACGCCGCCGCCCTCATCCGGGTCCGCGAGGTTGTAGGCGAATTCGGCGCGATGAAATCCGAGTTGAACCTGCCCGCTCAGTTCGTTGTCGCGGAGCGTCACCTTCATGTCCGGTTTGTCCTTCGTGTCTCGGAGCCCCTTCAGGAGCGCAAGCAGCGGTTTCGAAACGACGCGGCCGTCTTCGATTAGGGGTTCCGCGTCCAGGGAGGTGATACCCAAGGTCACGCTGGTGTATTTCAAAGTCGTCCGGGTGGCCGCAACATTCGGCGCCTCGGCGTTGAAGTCGGCACGACTCGTGTCGTGCATCAACAGGATCATCGTGTGAAGAGTTTTTACGGAGGAGACATCCCGGACTTTCGGATCATCATGGATCACGCGC
>JAYTIE010000276.1:0-7245 GCA_043732015.1 Elusimicrobiota bacterium
ACACCGAACCGCCCAGCACCATCAGGATCCCGACCGTCCAGCCCGGCGAGAACCGTTCGCTGAGCAGCATTCCTTTCCGGTAGAAATTCTCGCGGCAGAGCCAGAGGGTGATGAGCATGACGCTCAGGATCATCGCTTCCTCGTAGTCGAGCCCCTTCAGCAGCGATCCCGCGATGCCGAGACAGAGCAGCCATTCCGCGAGTTTGTAGGCGGTGTCCAGGCGACGCTGAAGGCCGCGGGACAACAGCAGAAGGCCCGCGCCCGCGATGCTGCCCAGGAAGTGGGAAATTTCGATGACGCTGAGCGGCAGGATGTCGTCCAGCCATTTGAGGCGATCCGGTACCGCCGGGGTGGCGCCCGAGAAAAGCAGCACCGCGCCCGCTATGAACGCGGCGATGGAGAACAGGGTGGGCGCGACGCGCGGGATCACCGATCCCACGACCTCGAACCACCGCAGGAGCTTTTTCTTCCGCTGGAACATTTCGCGGATGCCGAAGAGGGCGGACGCAATGCCGAGCGGAAGCACGCAATAGACGCCGCGGTACACGACGAGCGCGCCCAGCACAGGCCCCGCCGCGATGTGGGGAGCCAGCAGCATCACCATCAGGGTTTCGAACACGGCGGCGCCGGCCGGAACCTGGCTGGCCAGCGCGACCATGAGCGACAGAACGTACATGCCGAGGAACAGCGGAAAGCTGAGATCCGACGGCGGCAGCAGAACGAAAAGAACGGCGCCGGACACGGTGAGGTCGAGCATCGAGATAGCCACCTGCGCCACGCCGAGACCGAGAGAGGGGACCGGAACCTGCCAGCCGAAAATTTCCAGCGGGTCGCCGCGCCGGCTCTCGAGCAGGTAGAAGTACCCGGCCAGTCCCAGCGCCAGCACGAGTCCCAGTGTTTTGGGTGGGATCAGGTGGAAGAGAGAATCGTCCGGGAAGTGGAGCGGTTGGGTGAGGAACAGAAGGGAGCCCAGCGAAAGGAATCCGATCCAGAAGGTGAGCGAGCAGAACGCGACGATCTTGGAAATGTCTTCGCCCGACACGTCCCACGAAGAATAGAGCCGGAACCGGACCGACCCGCCCGTCAGCACCGAGTGGCCGATGCTGTTGCTGAAGGCGTAGCTGATGAACGAGGTGAGGGCCACTTTCGGCGCGTCCAGTTTCCGTCCCACCCAATGGAAACCGAGGAAGTCGTAGCCGGTCAGCAGGAGATAGCTAAGGGCGCTGAACCCGATCGCCGTCATGAGGGCGCGGAGGGGCACCGCCTGGACGTTGTGGATCACGTCGACATAGTGAAACCGCGCGAGCTCGTGGTGAAGGAACCAGAGCGCAACGCCGAAGAGGATAAGGGGAAGTGCGGGCAGCGCCGCCCTGAGCGCTTTCTTCATGGTCTTACCTTACTACGTATGGAGCGCTCGCTAAATTCGGGAACCGTTGTTTGATTAGCTAAACTGCGCGTAATCCAACAGACAAGGAGTCCTCATGTCCCGTGAACTTATCAGCACCGGCTCGAAGTGGGAGCCCATCATCGGTTACAGCCGCGCCGTGAAGGTCGGCAATCAGATTTTCGTTTCCGGAACCACCGGCACCGGCGTCGACGGAAAAGTCGCGAAGAACGATCTCGAAGCGCAGACAAAGCAGGCGATCCTGAATATCCAGGCCGGACTCGAAAAAGCCGGCGCGAAACTGGAGAACGTGGTTCGCACGCGCATGTACATGACCGATATCTCGCAGTGGGAGAAAGCGGCGCGCGCGCATGGCGCCTTCTTCAAGGACATCCGTCCGGCCACCGCGATGGTGGAAGTCTCCAAACTCATCGATCCCGACATGATGATCGAAATCGAGGCGGACGCCGTCCTCGGGTGAAGCGAACGCTCACGGCTTTGACGTTCCTTTTCGCGCCGCTTGCGGCGCCGGTCCCATCCTTCAGCGCTTTCTGTCAGTTCAGCACGTCCGCCGACGGCGGCACGAGCGGCGCTTCCTATGACATCGGCTCCGCCTACCGGGCGTCCGACTGTGTCGTCGTGGCGCGCCTTTCGAAAGGGAAGGGCCGTGTTCAGCCTATTGAGGTGACCCGGGTCATCAAGGCGCCCAACGCCGGCAGCCTGACCTATTCCGGCCAGCCGGAGAGCGACCGGCCGGTCTACGAAGGCGTGCGCCTTCCGGCGGAACGCGAATTCCTGCTCCTTCTCCGCATGAAAAAGGCGGGTGTCTATGGCACCGTGGACGATGAAAGCACAGTCTGCCCGAATGTCTTCGCCATCACGGAAGGGTACGCCAACATGGGAAGCCAGGCGGTGTCGGTGGAGCGGCTCGAGCATTTCTT
Organism: Elusimicrobiota bacterium; assembly: GCA_043732015.1. Lineage (GTDB taxonomy): Bacteria > Elusimicrobiota > Elusimicrobia > F11 > F11 > JBBRXR01. The sequence continues at coordinate 2,326 of JAYTIE010000276.1, forward strand.
CGAGTCGAAGCCCGACGCGATCGCCTACCCCTGACGGGTGTCTTGCCTCCCGGCCCGGTAACGGACTAGACTGACCGCCGATGAAGCGACCCCTTCTCCTCACGCTCGCCACTGTCGTCCTTGCCGTCGCGCCTGCCGCCGCCCGCATGAAGCCGGCCGCTGCCGCGAAGGCCGCTGCGGATGCGGCGGCCGTGGTAGCCAGCGACCGGGTGTTCGATCCGACCTCGCGCGTGGGCGCCATCAATCCGCTCAGCACCGAGGACGACATTGTTCGTCTGTATGGCGCCGCGAACGTGACTCCATCGCAAGACGGCAAGTCGCTGGTTCTGTTCGCGGGCGGCGCCGATGAGCTTCGCATCGAGTTTCGCACCCCTCACCAGTGTCCCGAGCGGATCGCGATCGTCGGCGCCAACGCGACGTGGGAAACCCCGGGCGGATTGAAGATCGGGGCCAGCGTCTCGGACCTCGAGACCATGAACGCCGGACCCTTCGACGTCACCGGCGTGAATTACCAGATTCCGGCCCGCGTCGTGTCCTGGAAAGGCGGCGCGTTCCCGCCGACGATGTACGTCGACCTGGAGCCCGCCGGCGGAATCGACCGGGGAACCCAGAAGCGCCTCGGCAGCAACAAAACCTTTTTTGATTCCTCCAATCCCGCCCTGCGCCCGTTTCTTGTGCGCCGGATCGTTCTCGAATGGTGAAGGGCCGGCGGTGCACGTTTGCCGTTCTGCTTCTCCTGGCCGGAATCGCCACCGCCAACTCTCCTGACAAGAAAAAGCCCGCCGCTCCCGATTTCGTGATCGACCCCGCCAACCGCGTCGGTCCCATTACGCCCTACACGTCGGAAGCGGACCTCATCAAGATTTTCGGCGCGTTCAACGTGGTTCGGGGCCGCATCAATCTTGGCGGCGATGAAACCAGGGAAGGCACGCTGCTTTTCCCAGGGACCGAACGCGAGGCACTCATCATCTGGAGCGGCAACTGGGATTCCCCGAAGATCATCAAGATTTCCGATCCCAGCGCGCCGTGGATCACGACGGAAGGCGTCGGCATCGGGACGACGCTGGACGACGTCGAGTCCGTGAACGGGAAGCCGCTCGTGATCGCGTCCTCCGATTTCAGCCAGGGCGCGCGCACCACGTCCTGGGAAGATGGCACGCTGACTTCTGAACTGGTGCTGGATCTCGCCTGCTCGCAACACCTCAGCGCCGAAGAAACCAGATCCCTGGGCCACAGCTTGACGCAGATGTCGTCTCACCCCCTGGTTCGCAAGATGCATTTCATCGTTCGCGCCATCACCGTTACCTGGTAACCATGGGCCGCTTCAATCCATTCCTCTCCTTTCATCATTTGACCGTGCACCGCGGCGAGAGAACCGCGTTGACGGACGTGACCCTGTCTCTCCGCGCGGGCGAGAGCGTTGCCATCATCGGGCCGAACGGATCGGGAAAAAGCACGCTCGTGAAGGCGATCACGCGGGAGTGCTATCCATGGGAAGGCGAGGCCCGGGTGTTCGGCAGCGCATCCTGGGACGTTTTTGAACTGCGCAACCGCCTCGGCATCGTGACGCAGGACGTGCAGCGCGCCGCCGAACAGAATGTGGCGGGCCGCGACATCCCGGGCCTCGAAGTTGTTCTTTCCGGATTTTTCAGCTCCGTCGGCGTCTGGGATCCGTCTCTGGTGACGGCGGACATGGTGGCGCGCGCCCGAAAGGCGCTGGCCAAACTTGAGGCCGACCATCTGGGCGAGCGCCCGCTCTCAGAGATGTCGTCGGGGGAAGCGCGCCGCGTTCTTATCGCGCGGGCGCTGGCGCACGAGCCGGATGCCCTTCTTCTCGATGAGCCGACCAACAGCCTGGACATCCGGGCGCTGGACGAATTCCTGCGCGGCGTTCGTCGCGTCGTGAAGGGCGGCACCGATCTCGTGCTGGTCACCCATCATCTTCATGACGTAATCCCTGAAATCAGCCGGGTCGTCCTGCTGAAAGATGGGAAACTTTTCCGGGACGGCGCCAAGAAGGACGTTCTGACCACGTCGAACCTGTCGAAGCTCTTCGACATGCCAATCAAAGTGACCTGCGAGAACGGCTGGTACGCGGCCCGCCCGGGTCGCCTTCCGTCGAGAAATTCACCATAATCGGGGTATGTCCCCGGATATTCTCATCATTGGCGGCGGCGCGATCGGCCTGTCCGCCGCTTTCCGCCTGGCGCGAGATGGCGCGCGCGTCCGCTTGCTCGAAAAAAGCACGCTGGGAGCAGGCGCGTCCGGCAGCACCGCCGCCCTGCTGGAATTCCAGACCGACACGGACCGCGATCCCAGCCTATTTCGCCTCGCTCAGATCAGCCGCGGCCTGTTTTCCATTTTTGAGGATGAAGTCCGGGCGGTGTCCGGCGAAGGTTTCTCACTTGAGCTGAACGGGATCCTCCAGGTGGCGCTGGATGACGCCGAAGCGGGTCTCCTTCAGGCGAAGGTGGAAGGCTACCGCGCGACGGGGCTTCGGGCGGAATGGCTCTCGAAAGCGCAGTTGGCCGCCGCCTATCCCACGCTTAGCCTGTCGTTCTCGGGCGCGGCCCTCTTTGGCGAGGACGGCCAGTTGAATGGCGACGCGTTCCTGACGTCCGTCGCCAGGGCGGCGCGGACGGCGGGTGTTGAAATCATAGAGAATGCCGGAGATGTCACGCTCACGAAATGCGCGGGCGGAGTGGTCGCCTGCGCCGCCGGCGGGCGCGAGTGGAAGGCGGATTTTTTTGTGGTCGCCGCCGGTGCGTGGAGCGGCGCGGTCCTGACGCCACTCGGCATCGGGTTGCCGTTCAATCCGGTTCGCGGGCAACTGGCGCTCTACGACTCTCCCGCGCCGGATTTTCCGGTTCCCGTCTGCACCTCGAAGGGCGCCTATCTGGCCCCGAAACACTCACATCTGATCGTGGGCGCCACCGTTGAGAAAGTCGGGTTCGACGCCTCCGTCACCCCGGACGGGCGCTTGGCGCTTGAAAAAATAGCCTCCGGCTTCTTTCCGTCCGCCACGCGGCTGCCGCTTCGCCGCGTGATCGCCGGTCTCCGGCCCGGGACGCCGGATCTGCTGCCCGTCATGGGATTCCTGCGAGAGAGCAAGAATGTCCTCGTGGCCAGCGGCCATTACCGGAACGGCATGCTGCTGGCGCCGGTCACCGCCCAGATTGTTTCGGATTTCGTGTTCCACCGTGAACCGCGGATGGATCTCCGTCCGTTCCACCCGGACCGCTTTCTCGTTCCCGAAGTCTGCTGATCTTATTCCCCGGACTTTTTGTCGCCGCGGCGCTCCCGCCGGTCGTGGCGGCGTTCTTTCCTGTCTCCGTGAAGGCCCTTGGCGTCATTGCGACGGTCCTTGCGGTCTCCCCGGATCTCTTTCGTGTCCTGGTGAATTTTCTCCTTGTCACCCGCGACCGCGTCGGTATCGCCGGCGGCCTTGTCGTCGCGCAGTTGCCGGGCGTCCTCGCGGCGTTCTCCGCGGTCTCCGCGGATATCTTTCGAGTCCCGACGGATCTCACGGCGATCGCCGCGGATTTCGCGGTTATCTCCACGAATCTCTTTCCGGTCCCCGGCCAGTTCCTTGTTCGGTACGACGGTGGCGGCGTCATCCGCCCGGACAAAACCGGGCATCGAAACGGACGCCAGCAAAAGCATTCCCATCAGTTTACTTTTCATTTTTTTCTCCCTTGAGGTGATCTGGTTCGGCGGGTCTAGGCCACTCTTATACGATTGGGCAGCGCATTCCTTTGAACGCGGGAAATCGAGCGGTGAAGGCGGGGTTTTCGGGGAAGGTCAGGAGGCGCGTCGCTGCTGGACGACGTTCGGAAAGTCCGGGCTGATGCAGCCCTGGGACGCGATCAGGTTGTCGTCGAAAAGATAACCCTGTCCCATCTGAACGCCGAGTTCCCGCAACGCTTCCAGATCTTCGCGCGTTTCAATTCCTTCCGCGATCACACTGGTGTTCAGCGACTGCGCCACATTCAACATGCGCTTCAAAGACCGCAGACGCGACGGGTCTGTCGCGAGCCCCTGGATGCAGCGCTTGTCGATCTTGATGAGATCCGGATCCAGAAGAACCAGGCTTTCGAAACAGCTCCGGCCGAATCCCACGTCGTCGATGGCGATTGAAAATCCCATCCGCTTCAGCGCCTGCACCTTGTCCACGAGGTAGGACGGATCACCGATGATCTGCTGTTCGCTGATCTCGATGCAGATGGTTCCCTTCAGGGGCTCGCTGAGCATGTCGGCAAAGAGCTGGTCGGCCGCGATGTCGATGAGCGTCGAGGGAAACAGATTCAGGTGGTAGCGGAGATCCATGTTCATGGCGCCGGCCGCTTCGACGCCGAGGCGCAGGCACTGATGGTCCACCAGTGTCAGAATGTTGTTCTGCAGGGCCACGCGGAAAAAATCGAGCGGAGACTCGAACCCCACCGAATGAGAGCGGCTCAGGAATTCGTAGCCCACCACTTTCCAATCGCTTAACCGGACGAGCGGCTGTTTCACCACACGGAAATTGTCGCCGGAGAGAAGCTCATCGATGATGCGGCTGGACGAGTTCTTCGAGAGCTTGTTCGACGCGAAGCCCGCCTTGTCGTGGTAGTAAAGCTGGTTCTTCCCTTCACGCTTGCTGCGGAACAGCGCTTGGCAGGTTTCGATCAGGAGCTCATCGATGGTTCGGACCGCCCGTGATACTTCCAGAAGGCTGAGGCTCGCCGTTATGTGAATGGCCTCGCCGGTCAGGGAGATGATCGGGATTCCGGAGATGGCCAGTCGAATTTTTTCCGCGATCACGACGCCTTCCTGCAGTTTTGTGTCCGGCAGGAGAATCATGAATTCGTCGCCGCCGATGCGCGCGGTGAAATCGGACTCCCGAAGGCACGACTTCAGCACACCGGCCAGTTCGGTCAGCGC
>JAYTIE010000277.1:0-18881 GCA_043732015.1 Elusimicrobiota bacterium
GGCTCGAACTCAACCCCGCCGTTATCGATGCGCTGGGCCGTTCGAAGGATCTTCCCATCGATCTGAAGGACATCAAGATCGAGGGCTCGGTGAAGCTGATGCCGACACGGGATGAGATGTCGTATCCCGTGAACGAACAGTACATCGTCGAACTCTACTCGAAATAATTTAGACAACGCAGCTGCGGAAAGGCCGAACCCCCGCGTCGCACATAAGGGGGGCGTGTCGTTGCAGCGCGTAGATTAAGGAGACCACTGAAATGATTACGCAAGGACTTGTCCTTCCCCAGCACCTGAACGTCGACAACGCCACCCTCACCGATACCTACGGGCGTTTCATCGCGGAACCTTTCGAGCGCGGCTATGGCCACACGATCGGCAACTCGCTCCGTCGCATTCTTCTTTCGTCCCTCGAAGGCGCCGCGGTCACCGCGGTTCGCGTCAAGGGCGCCGTCCACGAATTCACCGCCATCAAGGGTGTTCGTGAAGACGTCATTCACATCATCCTCAACCTGAAAAAGCTCCGCGTGAAGCTTTACAGCCAGGGTCCGGAAACGCTCCGCCTCAAGATCAAGCGCGGCGGCGAAGTCTATGCGAAGGACATCGAGCCGAACAACCAGGTTGAAATCCTAACGCCGGATCTCGTCATTGCGACGATCGACGACGGAGTTGAGTTCGAGATGGAAATGGAAATTTCGAAGGGCCGCGGCTACGTGCCTGCGGAGCGCCTGAAGAAGGAAGGCCAGCCGCTGGGAACGATCCCGGTCGACGCGCTTTTCTCTCCGGTCTCCAAGGTTCACTATGAAGTCGAGAACGCGCGCGTCGGTCAGATGACCGACTATGACAAGCTGATCGTCGAAGTGTGGACGGACGGCTCGGTCACCCCCGGCGACGCTCTCGCCTACTCGGCAAAGATTCTCAAGGACTCTCTCTCCATCTTCATCACGTTCGACGAACAGGAAGTCCCGTCCGTCGCGGCCCCGGTGAAAAGCGAAGAGTCCGCGAAGATGGACGAATTGCTTCAGCAGCCCGTCGACATCATTGAGCTCTCGGTTCGCGCGTCCAACTGCCTCAAAGTCGCGAAGATCCGGACCATCGGCGAACTCGTCTCCAAATCCGAAGACGAGCTTCTGTCCTACAAGAACTTCGGTAAGAAATCCCTCGATGAAATTCGCGAGCGTCTGAAAGAAATGGGACTCGGCCTCGGCCGCGCTTCCGCAGCGCCCGCTGGAGTGCAGGTTTAATCATGGCGAAGACAGCTGCTGGAAGAAAACTCGGCCGGAAGACGGGCTTTCGCTTCTCCCTTCTTCGTAGCCTGGCTCACGATCTGTTCAAGTACGAACAGATCCAGACCACGTATCCCAAGGCGAAAGAGTGCTCCCGTTTCGCGGAGAAGCTCATCACCACCGCGAAGAAGGGCGACATCAACGCCCGCCGCGCGGTCGCCAAGGACATCAAGGACCAGGACGTCACCAAGAAGCTTTTCGACGTCCTGGCGCCGCGTTACGCGGCCCGGAACGGGGGCTATACCCGCGTTCTGAAGCTCCAGAGCCGTCAGGGCGACAACGCCCAGATGGCCCTGATCAAACTCATTGCCTAAGGGTAGGAAAAGAGTTACATAATCAAGGCTGATCGACCGAGGATCAGGCACGAACGCTACCACCTCTCAGGGGTCTGAATGTTTAACTATATACTCGGTCTGTTCTCGAACGACATGGGAATCGACCTTGGCACGGCCAACACGCTGGTTTACGTCAAAGGTCAAGGCATTGTTCTCAGAGAGCCGAGCGTTGTCGCGATCGATCGTACCACCCGTGAAGTTCTCGCCTTCGGCGCTGAAGCCAAGCGCATGCTGGGCAAGACCCCCGCGAACATTCAGGCCGTTCGGCCACTCCGGAACGGCGTTATCGCCGACTTCGAAGTCACCCAGGCGATGATCAAGTACTTCATCCGCAAGGTTCACAACCGCCGCAGTCTTCTCCACCCGCGTATCGTTATCGGCATTCCATCGGGAATCACCGAAGTCGAGAAGCGCGCCGTCCGTGAAGCCGCCGAACAGGCGGGTGCCCGCCAGACGGAACTGCTCGAAGAACCGATGGCCGCCGCGATCGGCGCGGATCTCCCGATTTCCGAACCGCACGGCAACATGATTGTCGACATCGGCGGCGGTACCACCGAAGTCGCCGTCATCTCGCTCTCCGGCATGGTCGTCTCGAAGTCAATCGACGTCGCCGGTGATGAGATGGACGAAGCCGTGATGCAGTATTTCCGCCGGAAGTACAACCTCGTCATCGGTGAGCCCACCGCCGAGCAGGTGAAGATCAAGATCGGCAGCGTGTTCCCGCTTCCTGAAGAAGAATCCATGGAAGTGAAAGGCCGCGACCAGGTCACCGGTCTGCCCCGCACAATTTCCGTCACCTCGGAAGAAATCCGTCAGGCCCTTTCCGAGCCGGTGAAACTTATCGTCGACACTGTTAAGGAAGCCCTCGAGGAAACGCCGCCGGAACTATCCGCGGACCTCGTTGACCGTGGAATCATGATGGCCGGCGGCGGCGCGCTGCTCCGCGGCTTTCCGGATCTCCTCGCGCAGGAAACCGACCTCCCCGTTCACGTTGCTGCAGACCCGCTCACCGCCGTCACCATCGGCTGCGGCCGATATCTTGAAGAGCTCGACAACATCAAGCGTCACCGGATCATGTTGTCGTCCTCCTCCCGCTAATGTACACCCCGCTTTTCGAATTTCTAATGCGCCCGATGACTCAACCGGTTCTTTTGACCGGATTGTCGTCGCGCCCAGACTCGGAGATAAAAACTCTTCGTGCAGATTTCCATAAAAATCTCTCTTCCGTCCGCTCGGCATTTCCTCCGGAACGCGGCTGATTCCAGCCGCATCCGTGGTGCTTTCGCCGGTCCGCTCATCCTCGAGCGGACTTCGACTCCTCCGCTAGCAGGGCTCTCCCGGCCATGATGATCGAATTCCTTCAGCGCCGTCGCGCCGGAGCGCTCCTTGTTTCTTTCTCCGCGTTAAGTCTCCTCTGCATGGCGCTCCGTGTGGGCCCTTATGTGATGGGACTCAAAGCCTCCCTCTGGTTCATGCTCTCTCCGGAGATCGTGTATTCCGGCCAGTTTTTCAACAAGGTGGATTCGCTCTCCGGCCGCCTTTTCGAGCTCGTTCGCGTGGAGGGGGAAAACCACATCCTCCGCGAACAGAATGCCCGCCTTTCGAAGCGTGAGATGGAACGGGACGTGCTCGAAGATGAGAACAACCGGCTTCGCGACCTGCTGGGCCTGAAGCAACTCATGTTCCCCATTGGCATTTCGGCTGAAGTCGTCGGACGCGATCTACGGAACTGGTTTCACTCCGTTGTCATCGACAAGGGCGCGATTGACGGCATTCCGCTGTCGGGCGCCGTCATTTCGGGCAGCGCGACGCGTCCGGTTCTCCTGGGACGCATCGCCGAGGTCAATGAAAATTCCAGCAAGGTGCTGCTTTTCACCGACGCCATTTCCGCCGTCTCGGTGACCGTGGAGAGAACCGGAGAGATCGGCCTTCTCGAAGGACGCAACGGTCCGCGCGCTCAGATCCGTTATCTGCCGCGCACCTCCGACATCGGAGCAGGCGATACCGTCGTCACTGTCGGGCAGGGCGGCGTTTTTCCGCCCGGTATTCCCATCGGCGAAGTGGTTTCCGTGACGAATTCGGATGACGGCTTCTTCAAGGAAGCGCTGGTCCGGCCTGCCGCAAATCTTGCGTCGGTTCGCGAAGTGCTCGTCATCCAGCGCGCTTCACCGGAAGCTCCGAAAGAGGCTGCCCACTGATGCGCTTCTTGTTCGTTCTGTTCACCCTGCTGGCGGGAATCTTCGTCCAGTTTTTCTTTCACCGCTACCTGTCCATTGGAAGCGCGGCGCCGGACGCGTTCCTTCTCCTGACGGTGGCGTCCGGATTCGCCTGCGGACCGGTGATGGGCCAGATTCTTGGGTTCATATGGGGACTCATCGCCGATACCAGCGGAACGCAGCTTTTCGGAATGTCGTCTTTGATTCTGACTTTCGCCGGTTTTCTGGCTGGCGCGTTGCGACGCCGCGTTGCGGCCGAGCGATTGACTGGACAGCTGGTCGTGGGGCTCGTCGCGACCGTCTATCAAGCGCTCGCTTCGTCGTTCCTGTTGTCCACCTTTGAAGCGTCGGGACGACTGAATATTCTCGTGCTGGTCGTCGAAGCCGTTCTCAATGTGGTTTTCGTGGCCTGGGTTTTCATCGGCATTGATCGATGGCTGGATTTCTGGGGCATTGAGCGGGAGCATGTCTAGATGTGGGTCGGCGGCAACAGTGACACTTTTTCTGAACGGCGCTTCCGCAGCCGCGTTCGTGGACTCAGCTTCGCGTTCGCGTTCGGCGCATCGATCATCGTACTCCGTCTTTTCCACCTTCAGGTCGTGCGCGGCGGAGACATGGCTCTCCTGTCCCAGTCCAATAGCACGCAGGTCATCTTCCTTCGCGCCCCGCGAGGAGATTTCTACGACGCCAAGGGCCACCCCATTGTTCTCAATCGTCCGAGCTGGTCGTTGATGTATTCGCCACCGGAAAAATTGCGCTCGCAGCGTGACGTCGTTCAGCAGGCGCTGATGCCGTTCCTTTCGCCGTTTCCGCCCGTGTGGACCCGGCGACTTCAGCGCGCGCATCAGACGGGCCAGATGGTTCGCCTTGTTGAAGATGTTCCGAACCAGCTGGCGTTTCTGATGCGGGAAATGGAACACCTGTTCCCGGGTCTTCGCGTGGTGATGGAATTCCGCCGCGGCTATCCGCTCGGAAAATTTGCGGCTCACCTCATCGGTTATCTTGGTGAAGTCAGCGAGCGTCAGCTCCGCGACGACGACAATTCCGCGCTGAAACCCGGCGATCTGGTCGGGAAAATGGGTCTCGAACGGACGGACGATTCTTTCCTCCGCGGTGAAGACGGCGGCATGTTGATCGAAGTCGATTCCGTCGGGCGCCTGAAGCGCGTGATCCGCGAGCTTCCATTCCGCAAGGGCGGCGAAGTTCACCTGACCCTGGACCTTGATGTCCAGAAGGCCGCTGAGCAGGCGTTGTCGGAAACGCCCACCGGTCGGGGTTCCGTGGTTCTCCTTGATGTCAAAACCGGCGCGGTGGTCGTCTGGGCCAGTGCGCCCTCGTTCGATCCGCTGGGATCTCTCGCCGAAGCCCTGCACGATCCAACATTTCCGTTCCTCGATCGCTCCTACCGCGGCGCCTATCCGCCCGGCTCCATTTTCAAGATCGTGACCGCGGTCGCCGGCTTCGAGAAGAATCTCATCGATCCGAACAGGAAGATCGAGTGCAAGGGATTCCTGACACTGAAAGACAAGGGCGGAACGGAACGAAAATTCCGCTGCTGGAAAACCCATGGCTGGGTCGATTTCTGGGGCGCGATGGCGCAGTCCTGCGACAGCTATTTCTACCAGCTCGGAAAAGACGTCGGTTCGCAGTCCATGTACGAAACGGCCGATGCTTTCGGGCTGGGGCATACCGCGCAGTCCACGCTGTCCGGCGAGAACAAGGGAAACATCCCCAACCCCCTCTGGAAAAAGAAGATCGGCCTGGGCGGCTGGAGCACCGGTGACACTTACAACATGGCGATCGGCCAGGGCTACGACACCACGACGCCGGTGCAGATCGCGGTCATGATGATGGGCGTGGCCAACAAGGGCCGCATGTACGAACCCTATTTCGTCCAGAAGCTCGTGGACGCTTCCGGAAAAACGGTGGAAACCGCCTCCGTGAAGCTGATGCGCACCGTTGAGCTGAAAGATTCCACCTGGGAAATGCTGGTCAAGTCGCTGGAAGCGGTCGTCGAAGGTGGAACCGCCTCCGGAACGCGCGTGGCCACGCTGGACATTCGCGGCAAGACCGGAACCGCGCAGAACCCGCACGGCGAAGACCACGCCTGGTTCGCCGGATTCGCCGGCCCCGAGGGCGAGCCGGCGCAACTGGCGATCTGCGTGTTCGTCGAGAACGGCGGCCACGGCGGCGTCGTGGCCGTTCCCGTCGCGAAGAAAGTTTTTGAGACTGCGCTCCTGGGTGCCGGAAAGGTTGTGTCACCCCAATGAGTTCCCGGCTTGCCATCACGGGCGCGGCGACTCCGCACCGCGGCTTCTTCAACCGTCACTTTCACGTGGATTGGCTTTTGCTCATCGCCACGATGGTCATTGTGGGCGTGGGCCTCGCGACCGTTCATTCGACTGAACCCAACCAGGCGTCCGGATTCCTGGTTCGTCAGGCCGTCGCGGCCGGCGTCGGGTTTGGCCTCATGGTGATTCTGGCGGCGCTGCCTTATCAGATCTTCCGCACCTACGCGCGTCCCCTCTACGTCGTTCTGCTCATGGTATTGGTGGGCGTCCTTGTGTTCGGCACCACGCTGCGCAATACGCGCGGTTGGTTCCATCTGGGCCCCGTGTATCTCCAGTCGTCGGAAGTTGCCAAGCCGCTGTTCGTGCTGACGCTCGCCGGTTATCTGGATCGCCGCATCGAATGGTACACGCCGAAAGCGCTGATCATTCCGTTCCTGCTGGCGGCCGTGCCCGTTCTCCTGATCATCATTCAGCCGGACTTCTCTTCGAGCCTCGTGTTCATGCCGGCTGCGCTCATCATGTTTTACGTCGCCGGCGCGCGGTCGCTGCACCTGTTGTCGGTCTGCTTCGTGGGCGCGCTGTCCGCCGGCATCCCGCTGGCTTCTACCTATTTCAAGATGATGGGCGAGGAACTGAGCGACCACCCCGTCATGTCGTACCTTTCCGCCGCGTTCTCAGGGAGCTGGCAAAGCGTGTGGTTGTTCTCGTCGGTCTGCATCGCCATCGTCGGCACCTGGTGGATCCTGCGCCGCCTTCGTCTTTATATCCCGGCACTCTATCTCTGGACGGCCCTGTCCCTGCTGGTCGTGGGTTGCGTGGGTGCCACGGGTCTCAACCATGTCATCAAGGACTATCAGCGAAAGCGGCTCGTCGCCTTCGTGAACCCCGAGCTCGATCCGCTCGGCGGCGGGTACAACGTTCGCCAATCGCAGATCGCGATCGGTTCGGGCCAGATTTTCGGGAAGGGCTACGGTCGCGGAACGCAGTCTCAGCTTGGATTCCTTCCAAGCCGCAACACCGACTTCATTTTCTCGGTGATTGGAGAAGAGCTCGGTTTCGTGCGCGCTGTGGCGATCCTGTTTTTCTACTTCATGATCATCTGGCGCGGCTTTGATGCTTCGCTGGTTGCGCGTGACCGTTTCGGCGGTCTTGTGGCATCCGGCTTTGCCGCGATGTTCGCGTTCTATGCGCTTTTGAACCTGGGAATGACAATGGGAATGGCGCCCGTCGCCGGTGTCCCGTTGCCCATGGTGTCTTACGGAGGCTCATCTGTCGTGAGTTCGATGGTGTCCATCGGAATCCTCCTGTCCATTCATCTCCGGAGGTACATGCTTTGATCGGATCACGCGCCTCAGGCCGTTTCGGCCTTCCCGTTGCCATCCAGCGCGCCCGCATTCGTTTTTCCCGCACGGGAGAAGCCGCGAAGGTGACGCATCTGCGTCACATCGAACTCGTCCGCCGCGCCATTGAAGGGGCCGGCTGGCCGGCGTCGAAGACGCTGGCGAAGAAGCCCAAGTTGAAGGTCGCTTTCGGGCCGGCGATTTCCGTCGGCTACGAATCCGACGCCGAATACGTGGACGTGGAGCTTGAATCCCGTCTCGACCCGGCGAAGGCGAAGGAAGATCTGCAAAGAAGCATGCCGGCCGGTTACGGCGTCGTGGCGGTGAAATCCATCCCGCGGTTTTTCCCGTCGCTCGAGGAAACGCTGAACGCGGCGCGCTACACCCTGGTGTCGCCGCTGCTTTCCGGAACGGAAGAGAAATGGAAAAAATTCTCGGAGTCCGAGCGGTTCATGGTGATCAAGAAGAAGGCCGACCGGGAGGAAGTGATCGATGCGCGCGCCTGCGTGAAGTCGTGGAGTCTGAACGGCGATACGCTTGAAATCGTCATCCGGTTCGGCCCGGGCCGGACGCTGAAGCCCGAAAGAATTGCGCAGGCCGTTTGTGGATTGTCGGACGCAGAGATTGAGATGGGCGGGCCCGAGTGCCGCGTCCGCGTGAAGCGAGAACAGTTTTATCTTGAAAAGGCCGGTGGCGAGCTCGTCGAGCCGTAAGCCCCGGTCAGCCGTAAAATTTAAGAAAGAGGAAAAAGGAGCATTCTATGGGAGACATTAAGAAACAGATTTTGGCGAACACAACGCCGGATGAAACGAGAATCGCCATTCTCGAGAACAACCGGATCGCCGAATACTTCATCGACCGCCACATCGGCGGAAACGACAAGGTCGTCGGAAATATCTACATGGGTCGCGTCGAGAACGTTCTGCCCGGCATCTCTTCGGCGTTCATCGACGTCGGACAGGAAAAGAACGCGTACCTCTACATCTCGGACGTCCTGAGCGACTCCCGCGAAAAAGACATCGCGAAGATCCTGAAAAAGGGAACGACCATCATGGTCCAGGTCGCGAAGGAAGCCATCGGAACCAAGGGCATGAAGGTGACGATGGACGTCTCGCTTCCCGGCCGCTACCTGATCCTGATGCCGCTGTCGAAGCACCTCGGCATTTCCCGCCAGGTGGAAGATAACCAGGAGCGCGAGCGCCTGCGAAAAATCGTCGAGTCGATGAACGCGCCCGGCGGCGTGATCATCCGCACCGAAGCTGAAGGCGCCGATGAGCGCGCGCTTCGCCGCGAAATGAAATATCTGATCCGGCTTTGGGAAACCGTGAAGCGCCGCTCGGAGAAAGTGAACAAGGGCCTCATTCACAAGGAACTGGGACTCACCTTCCAGGTTGTCCGCGACATTCTCTCCGAAGACGTCGAAGCTTTCCTGCTCGACAATCGCCAGGAGTTCGATGACGTGAAGGGATTCGTAGAAATGCTCGCACCCGAGCTGATCGACCGGATCCGGCCCTACGAGGGCCGCACGCCCATCTTCGACTCGTTCAACCTTGAAGGGGAACTGCTGAAGCTTCGACTGGCCCGCGTGGATCTGCCATCCGGCGGATATCTCGTCATACAGGAAGCGGAAAGTTTGTGCGCCGTCGACGTTAACACGGGAAAATTCACGGGCCGAACTTCGCAGGAAGAAACCGTGACCGCGACCAACATCGAAGCCGCGTCCGAAGTCGCGCGTCAGCTGCGTCTGCGGAATATCGGCGGCATCATCGTCATCGACTTTATCGACATGAAGAAGCGGCGCAACCGGGACAAGGTCGTGGAAACGCTGGCCCGCGGAACGCGGGGCGACCATTCGAAGATCAAGATCCTCCCGATTACGCGTCTCGGCCTCGTGGAAATGACGCGAGAGCGGCGCCGCGAGTCCCTGCAGTCGATGACCGGAGAGGCGTGCACGGAATGTCACGCGTCGGGGTGGGTGCTGTCCCGCGATTCCTTGTTCCTTAAGATCCGGAAAGAGATCATTGAGATGACTCAAGGGCGCGCCGAGGGCCGTTTGAAGATTTCCCTCGTGCCGACCGTCTCGTCGTACTTTAAGGAAAACAAGGAGCGTCTCGAAAAACAGGTCGGACGCAGCGTGGAAATCCTTGAAGATCCGACGCTTCCGTGGGAGGACTACAAGATTGTGATCGAATAACCTGTTGACCACAACAGGCCCATTAGGTTATGATCCTCGATCTATGAACCAGTACGCTATCGTCCGGACCGGCGGCAAACAATACCGAGTCGCAGAAGGTGAAGTCGTTACCGTCGAGAAACTCGAGGCCGCGGCCGGCGAGGAAGTGAAACTCGACAGCGTTCTTTTCGCCAAGGCGGGAGACAAGTCCGTCGCAGGCCGTCCGACCATTTCGGGCGCCAGCGTCACGGCGCAGGTCATCCGCCAGCTTCGCGCTCCGAAGATCATCGTCTACAAAGAGCGCCAGAAGAAGGTTTACAAGAAGACCCAGGGCCACCGTCAGTGGCTCACCGAACTGAAGATCAAGTCGATCACCCTGCCCTAAAAGCAGATCCTCGACCTCCCTCTTCCAACCCATCCCGGAGTAATCCATGGCACATACAAAGTCACAAGGTTCCACAACCAACGGTCGCGATTCAGCGGGGCAACGCCTTGGCGTCAAACGCTACGGCAGCCAGCTGGTGAACGCGGGCGAGATCATCGTTCGTCAGAACGGCACCCATTTTCACCCCGGCCGCAACGTGGGGAAGGGCAGCAACGACACGCTTTTCGCGATGAAAGCCGGCGTTGTGAAGTTCGAGTACATGAGCAAGACACCCGGCCGTTGGGGTGGTCGCCAGCGCATCAGCGTTTACCCGGCCCCGGCCAAGCAGACGGCCTAACCGGCCAAAGACTTTTCAACCGCCGGCAGGCTATCGCGAGCGATCCGCTACGATAGCCTGCCGGTTTCTTTTTGCAGGCAGCGCAGAGCCAATTTCTAAACCAACACGGTAAGCAGGCATATGTTCATCGATAAGGCAGACATCACCATCAAGGCGGGCACGGGCGGCGACGGCAGCGCGGCGTTCCGGCGTGAAAAATTTGTTCCGTTCGGCGGGCCCAATGGCGGCGACGGCGGGAAAGGCGGCGACGTCTATGTCGTCGCTTCCGACAGCATCCGCACGCTCCTCGAATTCGTTCGCACCCGCAAGTATGAAGCCGAGAGCGGCGATCCGGGCCTTGGCTACATGAAGTTCGGCCTGAGCGGCGACGACATGGAGCTGAAGGTTCCGTGCGGCACTTCCCTTTACAAGGGCGAGACGCTGATCGCCGACCTGATCGAAAACGGCGAAAAGATTCTCGTCGCCCGTGGCGGCCGCGGCGGTCGCGGAAACGTCCATTTCAAAAACAGCGTTCGCCAGGCGCCGAAGATCGCCGAGAAGGGCGAACCCGGCGAGAAGACGGAGCTGTCGCTTCAATTGAAGATCCTCGCCGACGTGGGTCTCATCGGAATGCCCAACGCGGGGAAATCCACGCTTCTCTCACGTCTGACGCGCGCTCATCCGAAGATTGCTAATTACCCGTTCACCACGCTGCATCCGAACCTTGGCGTCGCTTTCTACCACGACCGCGAAGTCATCCTGGCGGACATGCCCGGCCTGATTGAAGGCGCCCATGAAGGCAAAGGCCTGGGACACGATTTCCTCCGTCATGTTGAGCGCACGCGCGTGCTCGTTCACGTGGTCGATCCCACGGGATTCGATGGCGTCGAGGCCAAGAAGAACATCCACACGATCAACTCGGAGCTGAAGGGCCACGCGGTGGAACTCACCAAGAAGCCGCAGCTCATCGTCATCAACAAGCAGGACCTGACTGACGCGAAGAAGGTTTTCACGGGCATCCAGAAGTCGTTCAAGAAGTCCAAGGTGCTGGCCGTGTCCGGCGTCACGGGCGAAGGCATTCCGGAGCTCCTGGCCGAGATCGTCAAGCTCGTCGACTCCGCCCCGGCGGAGCGTCCGAGACCGGCGCCGGCCGCCGTTCACGTTCGTCTCGAACCCGATTTCTGGGTTGAGAAGGGCACCGACGTGTACGTGGTCCGAGGCACGAAAGTGGAGCGTCTTATTCGCATGACGAACTTCAAACTGAACGAAGCGGTCATGCGCACCCAGAACATCCTGAAGAAAATCGGCGTGGAGCGTGAGCTCCAGGCGCACGGCGCCCAGATGGGCGACTGGATCCGCATCGCGGAGCGTGAGTTCGAATTTCATCCGGAAATGGGCTACCAGAACCCGCCGCCCCGCCGCCCGCCGCGCCGCAATAAGTAAACTTCGCCCATGCGCATCGTCATCAAGACCGGTTCCGCGATTCTCTCCAAAAAAGACGGCGGCCTCGATCCCGCGGCGGTGGCACGCATTGCCAGCCAGCTGAGCCAGGCCCACCGCGACGGTCATGAAGTCGTCGTGGTCTCTTCCGGCGCCGTCGCCGGCGGCGTCGCGCGGCTCGGCCTGAAGGAACGTCCGACCGATCTCGCCATGAAGCAGGCCACGGCCGCCATTGGCCAGGTGGCGCTCATGCAGGCGTATGAAAAGGCGCTTTCTTCCGACGGCATCCTGCCCGCCCAGATTCTCCTCACGCGCGACGATCTCGTGAAGCACGAACGATATCTCAACGCGCGGAACACATTGCTTCAATTGCTCGCGCTGCGCGCCATCCCGATCATCAACGAGAACGACACCGTGTCCACCGAGGAGATGCAGTTTGGCGACAACGACACGCTCTCGGCCGCGGTCGCGATCAAAGCGGAGGCGGACAAACTGATATTGCTCTCGGACGTTCCGGGCCTCTACCGCCAGAACAAGGATGGATCGCTGTCCTCCGAAGTGATTCGTGTCGTTGACCGCGTCACGCCCGACATGGAAAAGGCCTCGCTCAAGACGAAGGGGTCCAAGATGTCCGTCGGCGGCATTGTTACGAAACTCACCGCCGCCAAGATGGCCACCGCCGCCGGCATCGAAACCTGGCTCGCTTCCGGCTATGAAAAAGATTCGATCCTCCGGATCCTCTCCGGCGATGCGGAAGCCGGAACCCGGTTTGTCGCGAAGGTTTCCCGCATCGGATCGCGTGAGCGCTGGATCGCGTTCGGCCGCCAGCCCAAGGGATTTCTCACCATCGACGACGGCGCGCTGAAAGCCGTCATCGAGAAAAGGAAGAGCCTGCTCCCGGCCGGTATCCGCCGCGTTCAGGGCACGTTCTCGGTCGGAGACACGGTCGGCGTCAAGAACGCCGATGGCGTCGAAGTCGCCCGGGGTCTCGTCAATTTTTCTTCACAGGACGCTCACGAAATTCGCGGATGTCACTCGTCCGACGTCGCCCGGAAGCTCGGGCGCGCGGCGGCGGGAGAAGTCATCCACTGCGACAATCTGGTTGTTCTGTAACCCGTAACGGAGGCTCTCTTGGAAATTGGAATCGTCGGTCTGCCGAATGTCGGCAAGTCATCTTTGTTCAACGCGCTCACATCCGCGGGCGTGGCGTCGGAAAATTTCCCGTTCACGACGATCGAACCCAACGTCGGCGTCGTGCCGGTGCAGGACGACCGCCTCGACAAGCTGCAACAGATTTTCAGCTCGCCGAAGAAAGTCCCCGCCTTTGTCCGGTTCGTCGACATAGCCGGCCTCATGCCCGGCGCCAGCAAGGGCGAAGGCCTCGGGAACAAGTTCCTCTCGCACATCCGTTCCGTCGACGCGATTGCGCAGGTCGTCCGCTGTTTCGACGACAAGGATGTGGTGAACGTTCTGGGCGATCTTGATCCGCGCAAAGACGTCGAGATTATTTCCACCGAGCTTCTGCTCTCCGACCTCGAGCAGGCCGACAAGCTGAAGGCCAAGTTCGAAGGACCGTCACGGGCCGGCAGCGAGGAAGGGAAGAAGCAGTTCGATCTGCTGGACGGAATTTCCAAAAAGCTCCAGCAGGGCATTCCGGTTCGCCGCCAGGGACTCGCCGAAGCATCGATTCATGATTACAACTTCCTCACCGCGAAACCCGTTCTCTACGTCGCCAACGTCAACGACAAGACCGTTCCCGCCATCGTGGAGCAGGTGAAGGAGTTCGCGAAGGAAAACGGCGCGGAGATGGTTCAACTGAACGCGAAGCTTGAGGCCGACGTAATGTCGCTGCCCGAGGAAGAGCGCCCGGGATTCCGGGAAGCGCTCGGCGTCACCGAATCGGGTCTGGCCACCCTGGCCCGCGCCGGTCAGCGCCTCCTGAAGCTCACCACGTTTTTCACCGCCGGGCCAAAAGAGTCGCACGCCTGGCATGTGGCCCAGGGCAGCCCGGTGCCGGCCGCCGCGGGGAAGATCCATTCCGACCTGGAACGAGGCTTCATCCGCGCCGAGGTTTACGCCGTGAATGAACTTTTTGAAAATGGATCGGAAGCCGCGCTCCGCGCGAAAGGCCGCATCCGGATGGAAGGAAAGGAATACATCACACAGGACGGCGACGTCCTGGAGATCCACTTCAAGGTCTAGATGTCACCGAAAGGCTCAAAACCGAATTCGGATTTTCCGGACCCAAGCACTGGTCCCACTTTCCGGGATCGCCTCGACAGCCTCACCCGGGGCGGCGCCAGGGAAGCGCTGCAGCATCTGCGGCAGTCCCTTCGCGTCTCGCAGAAGAAGGGAAACCGCGAAGCGATCGGCTGGTCCCTCCTCAACATCGCGATGGTGATGCGCGCCCAGCGCGACTATCCCGCCGTCATCAAGATTCTGGAAGAGGCCCGCGGCATGTTCACGGCGTCCGGAAATGATTTCGGCCTCGCCAGTGTTTACACGGAACTGTCTTTCTCGAACCGCGAGCTGGACCGGAACGCCCTCGCGCTCGAGTATGCCCACAAGGCCGTCAGCATTTTCCAGGCGCTCGGCCGTCCTCTGGAGCTGGCGTGGGCGTACGACAACCTGGCCGTCATTTATTTCAATCGCTTCCAGCGCCACGAGAGCCTGACCTACGCAAAAAGGGCGCGCGCCATTTTCCAGGAATTCAATTCTTCGAACGGTCTCGCGTGGAACGCCTGCAACATGGCGAATCTCTATCTCGAGATGGGATTCTTCAAGCGCGCGACGCGGTATTTTACTGAAGCCCACGGCCTCTTCTCTAAACTGAACAGCAAGCAGGGCCGGGCCTGGAGCCTGCTGGGCCTGGCCACCATCACCCGCGCGCAGTGCAAATTCAAGGACGCGGAGTCTTACCTCGAGAAGGCGAAAGGATTTTTTGCGGAGCTGGAGCTCAAGGACCGCGTCGGCTGGTGCCTTTTGAATCTGGCGGCCATCAAGCGCCTCACGGGCAAGGAAGAAGACGCGTTGGCGCTGAACAAGAAAGCGGTTCAACTGTTCGGCCCGCTCCGAAACCACGACGGCGTCGCCTGGGGATTTTTCCAGATCGGCCAGATTCACCGGGACCGCGGTCAGCTCGTGAAAGCCTGGCAGACCCTGCGCGAAGCGCTGAACCTGCACACCGATATTTCAAACCGCGCCGGCATGGGCTGGGCGGAGAACGAGATCGGGAAAACCTATCTCGAGCTGAACGACGAAGCCCACGCGCGCGAATCGCTGACGAAGGCGGAGACCGCCGCGGCGCAGCTGGATGCGCTGCCGCTCAAGGCGGAGGTCTGCAAAAATCTGGCGCATCTCTGCATGGACGAGGGCCAGATCCAGAAAGCGCTCGAGCTTCTCAACAAGGCGGACGCGGGCGCTCAGAAAATCCATTCCCGCGAAATCGAAGCGGATGTCTTGCTCGCCCGCGCCCGGTACTGGACCATCATGGGAGACGTCGCCCGGGCGCGCGCGGCCACGCAGGCCGCGAAAGAGACCATCGAGAATTTTGATCTTCACCGGCTGAAGCCGACCCTCGGTGTGTACCTTGGCGAATCGCTGCTGGCTCAGGGGAAAGTGACGGACGCCGTCGAGATCTGGCAGGAAACCGTTCTGCTGGCGAAAAAAATGCGGCAGCGCCGTCAGCGCGCGGAAGCGCTTCTCGGCCTCATCGAAGCCCAGCGCAAGACGCGCACGCCTGCCCAGATTTCGCTGGCACTCTTCCATGTGGAGAAGGAGATCCGGGCGATCGGTTCCCGCAAGCTGCGCGCCAAGTTCGTCCTTCTCAAGGGCCTCATCGCGATCCAGAATGGGGGCGCCTTCGACATTCGCTTCGTTACACAGGCGACGCAGATCGCGGGATCGGCGGGTCTTAAGGTTCTGGAGCGTGTGGTTCTCGAGACGGCGCTCCAGGCCGCCCGGGCCGCGAAGAAAGACAGCGAAGCCGCCGACATCGAGCGTGACCTGACCCTGCTTTTGCAGAGAAGCACCCCGGACCTTGGACTGGTTCAGTACCCGTCCCAAATGTTCGAATCCTTTCCCGTATCGGTGATTTTATGAGCCCCATCCAACGCAGATCCGTTTCTCCCTTCGGCACCGCGCCCGAGGAAATATCCGACCCGTTCGCCGCCGCTTCCGCGGCCCTCCTGGCCGCCTACGGGCCCGCCGAAGGAAAGGCGCCGAAGAAACTCTCCTCGGTCGCCCACGCGGCGTTCATCCCTACGTTCCTCAAGAAAACTTTCGGCTCGCCGGCCAACGACGCTCCCTGGTTGCCGGAGCTCTGCCGACTGCTCGTGGAGATGCGGCCCGGCTTCGAGGAAAACAAGTGCGCGCCGGCGGTCTACGCGGCCATGGAAACCATTTTCGACCGGAAGACCGAACTCTTCCTCGTGGATCACCACCTCGTAACGGAAGAGGAAGCGCAGGCGGCTCAGGAAGCCGCCGTCGATTCCAAGCCCGGCGGGCAGACGCCGGTGGCCGGTGACACGGTGGACAATGTTTTGCTCTCGCGCGAGCGAGACAGTCTGGTGGGTGGATTTTTCGCGCCATGGACCGACCGCGAGCCGGGAGAGTTCAGCGCGTTCGTGGACCGGTGGGCCGGCTCCGAAAATCCGGACCGGGTGCTTCACTTCATTGATTTCTGCGCCGGGTCACGCAACCCGACGTTCGAGTACTACCTTCTCTTCACGCATCCGGCGCTCGCGCGCTGGTCCAGCAGCAAGGCCCAGCTTCGCGGACTCTTCGAACGGGTGGCGCCGCTCCTTCCCAAATTGAAGTCTCCCTCCTGGGAGCCTTCGGTCCGCAAGCTGCTCGGGCTCTAGACGCCTACTGCGCGGTCGCCGGGGCGGCGGGCGCTTTGGGTACGGCGGGTACCGTCCCCGCCTTCTTCGTGTGTTTCTTGTGCGCGCCGGTCTTTTTTGCGGGCGTTGCGGCGGCGGCTTTGGCGGCCGACGCCTTCTTCTCGGCGGCAACGCGTTTCTTGGTTGCGACAATAGACCTCTGAATCTGGGCGCGGACATCCTCGTCCGCCTCACTGGTCCATGCTTCCTTCAGACCCTCCAGTTCCTTGTTCCCGGCGGCCTTTTCGAGGTGAATGGCCGCGGTGAAGCGAACGTCCTGATCCCCGGTTTTCAGCGCCGTCATCACTTCGGCCGTCTTACCGTGAATGATTTCAAGGCCGCGCGTCGCGCGTTCCTTCACGTACGGGTTCTCGTCGCCTTCCATCTCGGTCAGGACTTCGGTGAAATCGTTCTTCTTCGAGTGCGTCATGGCCATGGCGAGCGCGGCCGCGCCGCGGATTTCCGGCGTCGGGTCGGACGACAGCTTGACGAGCGGATCGATGGCCTTGTCGGAGCGGTAGGACCCGAGCGCGATGGTCGCGCGCTGCCGGAGCTGGAGGATCGGATCGGATTGCGCGACCCGAACGAACACCGGCAATGCCTCGAGGGGACGGAGGCGGGCCAGGGAACCCAGCGCGGCGGATCGGATCAGCAGGCCTTTGTGATCGGCGGCATTCAGGAGCGCCGGCACGCCCGGTTTGTACTCCAACTCGCCCAGAGCCCAGGCGGCGCGTTCTCGTGCGCGTATGCCCGCGTCAGGGTTCGTCACGACCTTTGTGAGCGCGGATTCGAACCCGTCGGGAATGACCTTGTTGGCGACCACGGTGTCGATCTGGGCTGCGATTTCGTCATCCGTCTTGCCGGCGAATGGGTTGGCCGCGAAAACCGTGGTGCAGGCCATCCAGCCGACGGCCGCGAGAACAGCGAAGCGTTTCATCCAACCTCCTTGCGGCCTTCGTAGGCGCGGGACAACGTGAGTTCATCCGCGTACTCGAGCGCGAGGCCCGACGGCAGCCCGTAGGCCAGCCGCGTGACCTTCTTGCCCAGCGGGTGAATGATCTGCGTCAGATAGGTGGCGGTCGCCTCGCCTTCCACAGTGGGGTTGGTGGCAAGGATCACTTCGTTGATCAGCGGGGCGTCGCCCCGGAGGCGTTCGATCAACGGCTCGATGCGAAGCTGGCGGGGACCGATGCCGTCCAGCGGAGAGAGAACGCCGCCCAGCAGATGATAGAGGCCGTTGAACGCGCCGGAACGTTCCAGCGCATCCAGATCCGCCACTTCTTCGACGACACAGAGCTGGGAGCGGTCGCGAGCCATGTCGGAACAGCGGAAGCAGGGATCGTCTTCGGTGTAGGCGCCGCAGAGGGAACAGCGGTGGAGGTGTTCGCGCGCTTCCTGAACGGCCCGGACAATGTTGTCGGTCTCATCGGAGCGCATGAAATACAGAGCGATGCGTTCGGCCATTTTCGGGCCCACGCCGGGCATTTTCCGGACCGCGAGAAGCAGGTTTTGCCAGCGTTGAGGGGTCATCTAACAACCGCCCTTAAAGTCTTTCTTTCTTTACCGTGCCGGGGAAATGTTTCAGCGCGCGCTGAACGTCGGCGCCGGCTTCGTCCGCCTTGGCTTCGATGAACGTTTCCGGGGTTCCGACCGGGGGAGCGCTGGCGCGGGAGGCGGGTTTCATGCCGCCGGCGGGCGCGGCGGGTTTCTCCACGCGGGATTCGAAGAGGATGGCGGCGCCGAAGTGGCGAATCATGATCGGCTTGAGGGTGTCGAGCGAGCGTTGAACCATGTCGGCGTTGAACGTGGAGGAGAAAATCAGGACGAGGCGGCCATTTTCCACCTGAGCGCGGGCGTCATCCAGCGCGCCGCCGAGCGAGGCTTTGGTGTGGGCCACATCCCGGGCGAAGACGGACCAGACGGCGGCCACGTTGTCGAGCGGCATGGCCGCGGTGGGCGCGGCCGGAACCGGCGCCGCTTCGGACGCGCGTGGCGGAGCGACCGGGGCGGCCGCGGGGCGCGGCGCGGGCGCAGGTGACGCGGAATAAGACGGGGGCGTGGCCGGGCGGCTGGGCGCGGGCGAACGCCAGCCCTGAGGCGCCGCGGGCGCGGCCGGGAGACTGGCCGGCATGCCGGCTGAAAGTTTTTCGAGCCGTTCCAGAAGGACGCGCGGGTCCATCGTTTTCTGGCCGAGGCGAAGCGAGAAGACCTCGAACAGGG
>JAYTIE010000278.1:0-2737 GCA_043732015.1 Elusimicrobiota bacterium
ATTCACTCTTACATCGCGCGGGCCGAGTACAAATTGAGCCGCACTGGCGCGAACGCCTATTGGGACCAGGGCACAGGCACCTGGTCCAGCAACTCGACCATCGGAAACACCTGGTTCACCGCCGATACGATCAATACGTATACCAGCTCCATCACGTTTCGCGTTGGGCAGGTGACGCCGGTCACCTACAACAGCGGCATCACGTATTCGATCTACTCGCGGGCCATCGATGCCGCTGGGAACATCCTTTATATTTCCACGAAGACGTTCACCTACGACATCGAAAACCCGAACACGAGTGTCGATGCGCCCGCCACCGGCAAGGAAACGAAACTCCTCGCCGACGTTCAGAGTTTCCAGGGAACCACCCTGGACCCGGGAACATCCGGAATTTCTCAGGCCAATATCCACATGCGAATCAAGCGCCTGACCGACAACTACACCTGGAACGGATCGACCTGGACGTCGTCGCTCACGGATTTGATGCCGCTGTCATTCGCAAATCCCACGTGGACTGATGGCGGTCAGTTCTCGTCGTTTGGAACGGCCAACTGGCATCTGACGTCAGGAACCAGCTATCAATACCTCGCCTGGGCCCAGGATAACGCGGGGAACCTGGAAACGGCCGGTGTCGGCACCACCCTCCTGTGGGACACGGAAAAGCCCCAGGCGACTGTCACTTCTCCTCTGGGTGGATTAAACCTGAACACCGCGCCGACGATCAGCGGTACCGCGATCGATCTGTCGGTGGGAAAGGTCGGAAAAATAACGAAGGTGGAAGTCCAGATCGAAAAGTCCGCCAACGTCACGTGGAATGGGACAGATTTTGTGGCCGGCGACAACTGGGTGACCGCGTATACGAACTCATCCGGTGTTAGCGGCACAGTCAACTGGTCGTTCTACGATCCGGCGATGACGTCCAAGATGGACGTCCGAACCTTCACGGTTCGCTCGCGGGCCACTGATCTCGCTGGCAACCTTCAGGTCACTTTCACGGGCCTGACCGGCTCGTACTTCTTTGACAATGTGAATCCGGCCACGACGATTACCTCGCCGAACACAACGCCGGTCAGCCTCGTGACCTCCGTCGCCGGAACGGTGACGGATGCGGCCGGTACTGTCGTTACGGCGCGCGCCGCTTACCGGCAGGTGACCGGATCGGGGGTCGGCAGTGAGAAGTGGTGGAATCCCGGCACCGGACTTTTCAATCTGACCGGAACCACGCCGCCCGAAGTGGCGCTGGTCACGGGGACGGTCGTGGGCGGCAATTTCTCGCTCTCGGTCAGCTCGGTTCCGACGTTCGTGAACGGGACTGACTATCAGATTTTCGCGATCGGCATCGACTCGGCCACGAACCGGACAGCGTTCCCGGGCATGGGAACGCCCACCGACAAGACCGCGGGCGGCCTGGCCACAGCGGCCGGCGTTGCTTCGTCCTATATATATTTCAGCTATCAGCTTCCTCCGCCCCAGTCCTACATCACAACGCCGATCGACGGCGAGCAGTACCTCACTTCCGGTACCAACAATCTGGACACAATTTCGGGTACTGCCACGGACGCGACGACGGTTCAGTTCCGCATCGTCGACTTCGGCGTGGACAATACGCTTAACACGGGAGACGACAAGGCCTGGAACGGGTCCACGTGGGTTGCGACCGGTACTTTCACAGGATACGTCGGCGTGACCTCCTTGTCGGGTTCGGGAACGCTGAACTGGAGTTATTCGATGGCCGGGAAGTGGGTCTCGGACCATAAATTCAAGCTCACGGTTATCTCCACGCAGAACGCCGTTGCTGAAGTAGATCATCCGTACCGCAACGCCACGGTCTTCATCGATGGCACTCCGCCGACCGGCGCGTTTACTTCTCCGGCCCTCGCCTACGTGAGCAACCTCACCTCGGTGACCGGTACCTCCGCCGATGTTCCGTCCGGGATTGGGTATATCGCCGGTGTGAACGTGGCCATTTCGACGGGTTCGGGTGCCAACGAGCGGTTCTGGACCGGTTCCGCCTGGAGCGGCAACAACACAACGGTTTGGGTTGCGGCGGTGGCCAATGACGGCAGCTTCAACAGTTCCTCTGAACCTTGGACTTTTTCCTCCACCCCCACCTGGGTCAGCGGAACCACGTATAAAGTTCAGGCGCAGATCAGCGACCATCCCGGCCGCGTGACCGTCATCTCGAATACCTTCATCTACGACACCACGAAGCCGACGTCGGCTTTCTCGCAGCCTTTAAACGGATACAACGTAAACACTCTTCCGACGTTGACCGGAACGGCGGCGGACGACCAGGTCAATAACCAGATCTACGTGGCGATTTTCAAACAGGACGGTACGGGGACGTCGTGGTTTGACCAGAACCTCTCGCCCGCGGATTTCAACACGTCGGCGACGCCGATCTGGAACCTTGTCACCAGCACCGTGGGCTTCCTGTCGCCGAACGCCACCTACTTCTCCTACGCGCCGACGGGCATGGACACGAAGATGCCGACCGGTTACACCTACACCCTGTTGACGAAGGCCGTCGACGTGGCCGGAAATTCCCAGACTGTGTTCACCGTCGGAACCTCTTCGATCAACATCATTGTCGATAAGTCGCTCCCGACCTCGGCGATCACGTTCCCGGCGGACAGCGGCTCCGGAAACGTGGGCCGTTACAAGCCGTCGAACGTGGGCCATTCAGGATCGGTCGACAGCCGGTTCCTCGGCAGCACCTCGGACACGGGCGTGGGCG
>JAYTIE010000279.1:0-18825 GCA_043732015.1 Elusimicrobiota bacterium
AGGAGGAGACGAAGCGCGTCGATGGATCGCTTGCGCCGGTTGAGATCGTCGATGATAGTCTGGATGAATTTTTTACGATCCATATATTTTCGTGCGGAGTGTATCAATTCTCTTCCGAGCGCCGTAGGTTCGCCACGCGTGAAAGGCCGCGATAAAGATCATCGGCGGGAGAAAGACAAAGATCTCGAAGTGTCCCACCATGTAGTTGTGGAAATCGGGGTCGGTCGAGAAATTCCAGCCTTCCAGCAGGTAGATGATGAAAACGGTGAAAGAGAGGAAAGAGGACGCCCATGCTGTTGACCGGGACGGGGTGATGGCGGCCATCGCCACGGCGAGCGTGATATACCACGGCATGAACCAGGTCGCGCCCACCAGGCACCAGAAGAGCGCGAAGAAGGACATCGACGATACCGCCTGTGAGAGCGTGCGGGAACGAAAGGCGCCGGCGACACAGACGGCCGCCGTCAGAAGGAGGGCGAATCGCCGGAGATCGCTGACCTTGTCGCCGCGGAAGAAGATCCCGATGAACGGGAGGTCCTTCATCTGGAAGGGCGCCTTGAAGGCGAGATAATCGCCCAGTGATTTCGTCATCGACGAGCCGCCGGGACCCGCAATGGGCGCGAGGAGCGTCGTTTCATTCAGCCCGAAGGGAATGAACAGAATCAGATTCACGACGGCGAAAACACCAGCGAGCGCCATAACGCGACGCGCGGCGTCCGAAAGGGATTCGGCTTTCCAGCAGCGGTAGACGATGAAAAAGATGAACATGGGGAGGCAATAAAGCTTGGTTTGCACGGCGAACGCGAAACAGACCGCGGCCAGCGCATTCTTGTTTTCCTGACCCAGATGAATCGCGGCCAGGAGAAAGGTAATCATCATGGCTTCGTTGTGTCCGTTTCCTGGGAATTCGAGCATGACGAGGGGATTGAGAAGGAACAGCGCCGTCTTGAATGCGCGGTCCTTGGCGCCGGCTTTGGACAATATCTTCCAGATCAGGACTCCGGAGCCAAGCTGGAACAGGAACATTGCCGTTTTGTGGATCAACATGTACAGCGTCAACGAGCCGCCGAACGCCTCCGCGAAATGCACGAACCCGACGGTGAGCAGCGTATAGGCAGGTCCGTACACGCTGGACGCGGATTTCCAGCAGGTCACCGCAAAGAGAGGGTCTTCTGGAAATTCTGAAATTGAACTGGAGTAGGGATTGCTGTTGTGCAGCACCCAGAGCCGCGCGTACGACGTGTAATCGAAAAGGTCGCTCGACATGATGTAGGGCATGAGGATGAACGGCAGCGCGACGATGACGGTGACGATGAAGAGCGTTTTCATTCTGAGTTCCTGACCCCAGCGAAAATAGCGAAGCGTGAGTAGAAGCAACCCATATCCGACCGCGTAGATCGTGAACGCCGGCCGGAGAACAAACCCGTTGGCCCAGCGCTCGGGCGGATAGGACCCGGCCAGATGGAAGATCGCGGCCAGCCGCGCCCAGATGGATTCGTAGAAAGGAAGGATGTGCCCACCAGTTCCATAGAGGTTGCGGTGCATGGCAATCCAGACGCCGATGGAGCCGGCGAGAAGGGCCATGAAAGCGGCGGTGAACAGGGTGCGGGGCGTCCGGTTGATGGTGCGTTTTCCTTTACGGCGGAGGCCGTCATCCATTATGGGTGCCAAACCGTCGGATCTCAACACCGAAAAGACGGAAAAATAGACTCGAATCCGAGAAAGCCCTCGAAAATGGGGGGGGTTTTAGGCATATTTAGTCTGAAATCCGAATTCGTGCCGGATTATCAAGGGAAACCGTTGCCAGAAACCACCCCACACCCGGAATACCGTCATCGGTCGATCTTCACCTGGCTGGCCCTGTTCTGGGTGGCCATGACCCTGCCGCGCGTCTGGTTCCTCTGCCGGTCGGGCATGATGTTCCAGGAGTTTTATCCCGCTCTGGACCTGATGCGAATCGGCTTTCTTCGCGACGGGTTGCTGATCGGTCTGATCGCGATCTCCTTCCAGTGTTTTCGCGGTTTGCTCATCAAGCTGCCGGTCCGGATCTACTCGAGGCTGTTCACCGTGATCCTCTGGCTCATGTCCATCGGGCTCGCTCTTCTCATGCTGAACGCCGAGGTTCTTCATCAGGCCGGGACTCCGCTTGAACTCGAGTACCTGAACCTCCTTACGGATGCCCACGAAGGGCCGCTTCTCTTTGTCACCAACTGGTCTGCCGTCTCCATCCTGATTCTGCATCTGATCATTATCCCGGTCCTCTATTTCCGTCTGTGCGCGCGGGCGCGTGTGTTGAAGCTGGAATGGTTCATGATGTCCCGGTCCGCCTTTCTTATCTCGCTCTCGATCATCTTCGGCGGGGTGACGGCGTGGAAGGAAACGCAGGCGGACGAAACACGCGCGGCGGTGGCGGACAACTACCTGGTCCGGGTGTTCACGCAGCTCGCGACGAAACGGGACATTTCAGGCGAAGGAACTGACATCAAGACGATTCTCAATACCGATCCACTGCCGAAGGCGGGCGAAGTTCCCCAGCCCTGGTATTTCCCCGACCCGCAGTACCCGCTGGTGAAAGCCACCGCTCACCATCTCTGTGTGGCCGGCATCTGGAAGGGTGCGGTCTGCCAGGAGGATCACGATCATGACGGATCGCCGGTCATTCAGGACTGCAACGACTGGGATCCAAAAATTCATCCGGGGGCCGTGGACAAGCCCGGCGACGGAATAGACTCCGACTGTTCCGGCGTGGACGCGGATCCGCCCAACGTCATCTTCATTCACTTTGAAAGTGCCCGTGCCGCCAACTTCGGTTCGCTGAACGGGTTCAAGCGCCCCAGCACGCCACGGTTCGATAGGCTCGCGAAAGACGGCGTCCTGTTCACGAACGCTTATTGCAACGGAATCCAGACGCGCTACTCCATCGTTCCGATGTACTGCTCGACCTACGACCGGATGTCGGGCAAATGGATCTGTCGGTACAACCCCGACACGGAGCTGCTGTCGATCCCGGGTATTCTCCGCGGTCGCGGTTATCAGACGATGTACGTTCATGGCGGCGACAACAATTTCTCCAGTCACTCGGCGCGTCTGTGGCAGTGGTTCGAGGACAGCTACGACAAGGGCACTCCGCCGTTCAAGGACGCCAAGCGCTTCAACTGGGGCCTGAAGGACAAGGATCTTTTCAAGCTGACCTACGAGATGTTGAAAAAACGTGAGGACAAGCGTCCCTTCTATCTGGCTATCGCCACGCTTTCCCTTCACTTCCCCATGGGTCTTCCGGATCCCGCCTATGAATATATTCCCGGAAATACGTACGACAACACGGTCTCGAACATCCTGAGATACGCGGATGACGCGCTGGCCGATTTCGTCGAACAGATCCTGGCTGACAAGCAGTTCGAGAACACGATCATCCTGGTCGCGGCCGATCACGGAATCAATGGAAGCGTCCCCACGGTTCTGGATGAAGAAGTCGTCTGGGTTCCGATACTTCTTATCGGCAAGAAATGGAATATCCCGCCTGGCCGTGTGGAAGAAGTCCGGCAGCTGGCCGACCTGGGTCCCACCGTTCTCGACCGGCTCGGAATCGAAGTCCCGAATCCATTCGTCGGACAATCGCTCCTGCGCCGGTTTGGCGACCGCGTGCCCCAGGCTTTCTTTTCGACGGCCAATGGCGGCGCGGCCGCCGGAATCCGGAAGGGAAAATGGAAGTACTGGACCCGGTTCGGCACCGGCGCCGAGTATCTCTTCGACGCGGCCACGGACCGGGAAGGGAAGAAGAACCTCGCGAACGATCCGCGATACCGCGAGATGACGGCGAGCTTCTTCAAGGACGTAAAGAGCGTCTGGGGCGAGAACAACACGCTCATCGACAAGAACCGGATCTGGAACTGGAAGTACTGGACGAAAAAACCGTGATGCTTCGCTCGCTTCGCCGGTTGGCCGGCGGCAGCGCACCTGAAATCGCCTTCCGGCTGGGCTGGACGCTTTTCTTCCTCGTCGTCTGGACCCGGGCGATTTCGTCGAATGAAGCGGGCGGCATCACCGCCGGACACATCAATGTCTGGGGCGATTGGGCGATTCACTTCACGATGGGTTCGGCGATGGCATACCGCTCGCTCATTCTCCATTCCAATCCGCTTCTGTTCGGAAGCCCGTTCAATTATCCGTTCTTCGTCAACTTCGTTTCGGCCCTGCTGATTCGCGCCGGCGTTCCTTTCTTCAGCGCGTTCACGGTCCCGAGCTTTTTCTTCTCGGTTTTTTTCATCTGGTCGCTTCCCAATTTTTTCTCTCGCCTGTTGGGGTCCGTTCGCGCGGGATTGTTCGCGAGCCTCATCTTCCTTCTGAACGGCGGCGTCGGTTTCGTTAAGTACCTTCATGACATCGTTTTCTCATCGGATCGCCTGCACACTTTCCTCTATCCGCCGGCTGTGTACTCGCACCTGGTCGACAACCAGGTGCTCTGGATGAACGTGGTGGAGAGCATGGTAATCCCGCAGCGCGCCTTTCAGCTCGGTTTCCCCTGGATGTTGACGCTTCTCGCGGTGGTGCTGAAGGAAAAAGGCCTGACCTTCGGAACGGCATCCGCCGAGCCGGGATTCTGGCGAACGCCGGCGCGGGCCGCCGTTCTGGGACTCTTCTATGGATTCCTCCCGCTTGTTCACACGCACGCATTCGCGTGCGGAGGCCTGATCCTCGTCTCACTTTGTCTCTGGGACGCGGGGCAATGCCGCGGCGCGCTCCGAAGCTGGTTCAAATGGTGGGGGGCGTTTCTGGCCGGCACGCTGGTGTTGGCTCTTCCCATCCTGAAGATTTTCCTGTCGAGTGCGATGCATCAGTCGGTGATGAAGTGGAGCCCCGGCTGGTACAGCGCGACTTTCAAAGGCTGGGTCTGGTTCTGGTGGATCAACTGGGGCCCGGCGCTCCTGGCTGCGACGCTGGGATTTTCCTGGCTTCTGATCCGGGCCCGGGAAAGACGTCTTCAGGTCGTCCTGTTTGCCGTCCCGTTCGTGGCGCTTTTCGCGCTGGCGAATCTCTTCATCGTGCACTCGTGGATCTGGGACAACACGAAGTACATCGTCTGGTCGGCCGTGGGCGTGTCCACGTTCTCGGCCTTCCTGTTGGAGCGGCTGTGGTCGACTGAGGGTCGCGCCGGAACCCTGCTTCGCCCCGTCGGCCTGCTGTCGCTGATGGTCATCTGCCTGACCGGTGCGATAGACAACTACCGGATCCTGATCCCGTCCCTCAACTCAAACCAGATTTACAGCAACGAGGATCTCTACCTCGCGGACTGGGCCCGGAAAAACACGCCGGTCGACTCGGTCTGGCTGACCGGCGACGATCACAATAACTGGCTGTACAACCTGACCGGGCGCCAGCCGGTCGAAGCCTATGTCGGCTGGCTGTGGACCCATGGCTACGACTACAACGCGGTCAACAACGATGTCGAAACCATGTACAGCCATCCTGACCGGGATGATCTGTTCCAGAAATACCGCGTCAGTTACATCGTCGTGGGGCGGGCCGAGAACGATTCCCTGACGGTGGACCAGCAGGGGTTCGATCGCCGCTTCCCGGTGGTGATCCGGACCGGTACCAACGTGGTTTACCGGTACGTGAAGCCGGGGGAAACGGTCGTTCCGCCATCCGCGCCCGTTCCGGAGGCTCCCCTGCCCCTCACCAGTACTTTTCGGCCTGGCCTTGTCCGCCGCACCTATCACGGCACATACTTCTTTGGAAAGGCGTTGATAAAGGAAGGCGTTTCCGATATTAATTTCGAGTATGGCCGGGACGACGAGAAGCCGTTCCCGGTGCCGGGGTCGGTGGAATGGGAAGGGTACCTTAGGATTCCGGAGCACAGGGAATACCGGTTCTCTCTCGAATCCGATGATGGCGCGTGGCTGGCGCTGGACGGCGTGGACGTGATCGACAACGGTGGCAGCCACCCGGCGCAGAGCGCTTCTGCGACCATCGCTCTGGCGGAAGGGTATCACCGGTTCAGGCTGCGGTATTTTGACAGCGGGGAAAACGCATCCCTCAAATTTGGCTGGACGTCGAGCGACCAGAACAACGGCGGATCCGAAGGCCTATTTCACTAGCGTAAGGGTGGGCGGGGAGAAAATGGAAACGAAAGACGAAAAAATTCTGGTCCTTAACGAGGAACTTCGAAGCGTGAAGAAATCCTTCGAAGTCCTGCTCCTCGCCATAGAAGCCGAAGGTGTCCTCTCCGCTGCCGAAATTGCCGAACGTCTCATGGTGCGGCTGGAAGCGCTCATGGCCGAGATCAAAGGCGCGTATATTGAAATAAATTTTGACCGCCGGATCCGGACGATCTCGGATGACCGCCAGCGTCTGGCCGAGGCGCGGGCCGGCGGCCGCCCGAACACCGACGCTTTCATCGAACTCGTCGGAAGAATCGAGCGTCACATCGGGAACGCCGACCGCGAGGTCAAGACGCTCGCTCCGCGAAAGATTCCGTTCCTCCGCTGGTTCAGGGTCAACTGGAAGAAGATGGCGATGGTCGCGGCCACGGCCGTGGTCGCCTTGGGCGTCGGAACGGCGCTGCGCGATTACATGACGCGGGGGAAGGGCCTGACCGCCGAATATTACGACGGAACGAATTTCCGGAAGCTCCTCAGGACGCGCCACGAGCTGAAGGTGGATCTGGATCTGAACGGCCGGGCACCGACCCGTGGGGTGGGAGCTGAAAATATTTCCGTCCGGTGGACCGGTATGCTGAAAGTCCCCGCGGACGGGACCTACGAATTCGTGACGCGCTCAGACGACGGCGTTCGGCTGTTTCTCGATGATCAGGTCCTGATCGAGAACTGGACTGTCCATCGCGCGGCCATAGACAAGTCCGTCAAGGTTTTGACGGCGGGGCCGCATCCGATCAAGCTGGAATGGTTTCAGCGGCGTGGACCGGCGGTCATGAAACTGTACTGGCGTTCATCCGAGGATGCCCAGCCCCGCCTCATTGAACCGGAATTCCTGGTTCCTTCCTGACCGATCGCTTCTAGTGGAAGACAGCGGAACGGGGAACGATTTCCTGCTTTCCGCCGGGTTTGGTCCACGCGAACTTCAACACCGAGCCACCCAGGGCGTCGTAGTACCGGAGTTCGATTTGATGGTAACCCGCGGACATCGTCACAGTCCGGCTCAGTTCCACGGGCGCATGATCTCCGCCGTTCTCGATGACGCTTTCGCCGTCGATATAGAGCCACGATCCGTCGTCCGAGTTGAGTGAGAACCGGTAGCTTCCGGCCTGTTCGATCTTGATCAATCCCGTCCAGCGGGCGCTGAACGGACTCTGGGTGAGCTTCTGCCCTTCGCTGTTCCAGTCAAAATTCCAGCCGGCGTCCCCGTCGACGGTCTTCACGGGTTCTCCTTCGAACCTCGGTCCACGGTAGAGCTGAAGCTTCAATCCATCCCGGAGACCATTCGGGCCTTTCGTCGTTTTCGGAAGATCCAGGGGCGCGACGTTTTCCTGGCGGCCGTTCTGGGTCCGCGTGTTCACGTAGAGAAGCACGGGCGTGCCCGTGCGAAGGTTGTGGGATGTGATGGAGTACTGGTCATGCAGGAGGATGTCGAGCTGTTCCTTCTGGCGCGGAAGCGCGATCACGATGGGCGCGTCCATCTGCTGGGCGCCTTCAATCTTGCCCCAGAACAGGACGTTGTCGTACTTCAGGAAGTAGAACGGCAGCGGCCAGTACTGATCCGAGAACACATTGATCGTCATCTTCCGGCCGAGTCCTGATCTGACGGCCGCGGCGTCCACGCGCGCGATCAGGTCATAAATCTCGCGCGTGGTATGCGCGTAGATCTGGGGATGACGTTCGTTGTCGAATTCGCGGTACGTGAGAAGGAATGTCTGGTGGATCTGGGCGACGGACACGGCGATCACGGACGAATAGAAAAAGACGAGCGTCAGGGCGGCCCGAACGCCGCCCAGGCGATCGAGAACGAACCGGGTGATGGTCTGGACACCGAACCCGGAGAGAAGGGCCATCGGCACCACAAAGTTTTCCGCGAGCCACGGCGTTTTGTAGGGAACGATCGAATAAAAAAGCAGGAAGCCGATGGTCCAGAAGGCGAGGAACAATCCGATCAGGTCCATCGTCGCGAACGCCACCGCCACGCCGATGACCGAGAGAACGACGAGCGCGGCTTCGTACTTCAGGAGGATGTCGGAAAGGAAGTAGAGAAGCGGTTTCACATGGCCCGAGTTGAATCCTTCTCCACCCCAGAAGAAGTAGGTTCTGAGCGAGTCGATGGCCCCTTTGGGATTCGAAAGCATGGAGCTGAACAGCAGGAACCAGACCAAGGTCGCCATGATCAGGATGATCGGGCCATGCCGGCCCAGTTCGCCGTAAACGCGGCCGGGCTCCCGCGCCAAGCGCTCAAAGGGATTTTCTTCCCGGCGGCCTTCCGCCAGCCACTTGCTGGCTTCCGCCAGCACCCACGCCAACGCCAGAATCATCAGATGAAAAACGGAGGTTTCCTTCGTCGTGAACAGGAGCGTCGCCGATAGCACGGTGAGATAAGCGAACAGGGGACGCCGGGTCGTGTAATAGCGGTAAACGGAAACAACGATCCCCAGGGTAAAGAGAACCACCCAGGTTTCGTGAATGAAATAGCGGGAGAAGAAAAGCAGGTCGGCCGAAAAACCGGCCAGGAGAAAGGCCACAAAGGCGCCGAGAAATCCAATCGCCGGCGCCGTCGTGAGAATGACGGCCAGAATGCACATGCCGGCGAAGGCCACGCCGCATCGAAGGGACGTCGGCGTCAGGCCATCGATGGTGCGGAGGGGCGCAAGCCATCCGTCTCTCATCTCGGTATTGATCGCCGTCGGGATGAGCTGGAGATAATACAGGCTGGGGCCGTGGTAATTCTGGGGATCGTAATGCCAGTCGTTCGAAACGACGAGCGACTTCATGAAAAGGCTGTTCACGCCTTCGTCATGATGGAGAGGACGCGCGTCCAGATCGGAGAAGCGCGAGAAGGCAAAGAAAATAAGGAAGAGGAAACAGGCGGCGAACCACAGGCGCGGAGCCGAATGCTTTTGTTCGGTCATAAGCGCGGAAACATTAACATTTTCAAAAATTTATCCTGCGCGCGTCTCGGTCCGGATTCTCTCGGACAGCCGCCGGAAGGCGGCCTTCGGTGTGAGGTCCAGCCGGACCAGGCCCATGTGATCGGTGGCGTCCTTGAATACGCCGTCGGTGTCCCGGTAGAAAGCCCAGAAGAGCTTTTCCACCTCGGGATGGCTCTTCACCCAGTCAAATTGTTTGTCCAGCCAGTCCGCCTGCTGATCTTCGTTCATGGCTTCGCCCGAGAACCAGGCCTGGCGGGGACGGTCGTTCGGGATTCCGGGACATCCCATTTCGGTAATCCAGATTTTCTTGTTCCCGTCTCCATACTTTTTCATGACTCGCTTCACGTCGTTCAAGATGCCGTCGAAGCGGACCCGCCCTTCGGGATCCAGTGGGTTGATGAACGTGTGCACGTTCAGCGCCTCGGTGAGGTCCTTCCCGCCGCGGGCGTAGAAATTCTCCACATCTTCGATGATGGGCTCGGTGATGCCGCCGTTGTAGATGAGGCAGGAGGGATCGGCGGCTTTGGCCGCCGCTTTCGATAACCGGAGCAGCCGGACGTACGCGTCCATTCCATCTCGAGGTCCCGTCCAATACAGCGGGTGGTTGGGTTCGTTCCACACTTCCCAGCGGCTGACATGGGTCTTGTAGCGGTTCACCGTCGCGTGAACATAACCCGCGAATTCCTCGAACGAGTCCGGCGGGCGGTTCCAGAGTTCCTCGCCATTGGGGCCGTTCCGCACCTTGTTGTAGTGCAGCAGCATGAGCGGCTCGAGGCCGTACTCGCGGATTTTTGGAACCCAGGTGTCGTACATCGAGAAGTCGTACTGGCCGGGGCCCCGGTGGACGTCATGCCAGCAGATGTCGGTACGAACAAAGCCGACGCCGAGTTCCTGCAGCTGTTTCAGCGCACGAAAGCGGGTGGCGTCATCGAAATGAAAGAAATTCCAGTCGTGATTCCACTGGAGGAATGCGAGGACGCCGAAGGCGTCGCGCCGGTTAGGGCTCATGCCGGGAATATATCACGGATGGCCGCCGGCCGGGAGTTGTTGTGGCCGCGCGCCGCGCCGGAAATAAAGACGTGTTCCGTCTTCCGGAAGCGGTTTGTCCTTGGCGCAATCCCACGGCTCGCTGGAGAACTCGCCGTGGATCTGGGTCATCACCACCGGCTGAAGAACGCCGAGGTAGTTCGTGTCCAGCGCCCGGGCCTGTTCCACCACGACGTCCGATCTGACGATCCAGCCGCGGATGGAATCGCGGATGTATTCGCTTGTCTGCGTGGAGTAGGGAAGCAGGCAGAAGATGGGGCCGACGGGAGAATGTTTCATCAGGCCGGAAATGGAGGGGACCTCCGAAATCACGGACAGGGATGCCCACGGCGGGTTGCCGCACGCCGTGAGGATGTCATCGACCCGGTCCGCCGTGAGCTGGACCTTGTCTTTTTCGTTCAGCATCCAGTTCAGCGTGCTGAATGGTGGCCGGGCGATGTGAGATGACGCGATCACCAGGAGAATTCCGAACGCGGCAGCAAATCCACCCACGGGGAGGCTGTCGGGACTCGCGATGTGAATCTGTTCGAAACAAAGGAGCAGGGCGAGCATGACCGGAACGGCCATCGTCTGATGGTGGGGATAAAGGTGGGGACCTGAGTTCACCGCGAGGCCGGTGAGGATCAGCGCGCCCAACATTTTCAGGATTCGCACCCACAGACGCTGGAGCGTCGCATTCGAAAAGAAGGTAACGGCGACGGTCAGAAGGATGGCCGCCACCGGGGCGGCGTGTGAGAAATCCCAGAAGTTCCGGAGTACTCCGAAAACGAACATTCGTTCCAGAATCGACCGGTGCGCTCCAATGCCACCTGGCAACACGAACGTACAGACTTCCCGGAGATAGATTGTGAAAGCCGGAAGCCACCCGAGAACGAGCAGGATCAGCAGTCCCGCCAGCGCGGCCGTGAGAAACGGCCACAGAAAGATCTGAAGGAAATGCCGGATGCTTCGTGCGTTGATCAGGGCGACGGCGGCCAGAATGGCGACGTAAGGCTCCTTGATGCCGACGGTCATCAGGATCAGGGACGCGAAAACGGCGTGCGAAACCCCCGGGCGTGAGGGTGGCATCGAGAACAGGGCGATCGCATACAGGCAGCCGAAGAACGAGCCGAAATGTTCCGTC
The DNA here is from genome assembly GCA_043732015.1 of Elusimicrobiota bacterium. Lineage (GTDB taxonomy): Bacteria > Elusimicrobiota > Elusimicrobia > F11 > F11 > JBBRXR01. Next base: position 11,265 of record JAYTIE010000279.1, read on the forward strand.
TGATATCCGTAGGTTCTGATGACGAGGTAAATGGAAATGATCGCGCCGAAGGCCAGCGTCGCCATAGGCGCCACCAGCGTTGCGGAAAGATTCCATTTTGTTTTCCGCAGAACCGCGAGCGTCGCCAGGAGAGGGATGCCGAACACGATGAAAGTCTCGAACAGATACGCCAGGCGCAGGCCGCCGGTCAGCTTCATCGACAGCGCGGTGATCAGGAAAATCCCGGGCATCTTGTGATCGAAGAGGTCTTTGTAGGGAGTGAGGCCGTTCACGATTCCGCGCCCGATGGTCCAGAAGAACGAGGAATCGTTGCAGTAGGGTTCGAGCGACATATAGCGAACCCACGCCAGAAGGAGGGGCGTGATCAGAACGCAGGCCGCGGCCGTGGCGATCACGGCCACCCAGCGAACGATTGAAACCGGGGACTTGGACATGGCGGCGATTATAACCGCGCGCGTGGACCGACGGGTGGAAGACGGAAAGAAAGTCGGTGGGAAGGGTTAGGCGAAGAGCGCGGCGGTGATTTTGCCGCCGCCCAGAACTTCACGGGCGTTCAGTTCCGAATCGAGACGGTAGACGACGGCGGCCTGACCCGGAGACACGGCGCGCTGCGGTTCGGCGAAGCGGATGCGGATGCCGGTTTCGGTCGGCTCGATGCGGGCGGCCGCCGGTTCGTGCCGGTAACGGATCTTCACGAGCGCGTCAAAGGGTTCAGTCGGACGGGGCTGGATCCAGTTCACATCGTTGGCTTCGAGACCGGCGGCCAGATTCTGCGCGTCCGGACCCACGGTGACCGTATTCGTTTCGGCGTTGATGCGGGTCACGTACATTTTCTGCGCCGCGCCGCCGGAAAGCCCGCTGCGCTGGCCGACGGTGTAGTAGGCGGCGCCCTTGTGCTCGCCAATGACCTCACCTGACGCGTCGGTGATCGGGCCCGGCTTGACGGATTCCGGAACGGCTTCCGCCCGGATCTTCAGGCGGTCGTCCACGAACGCGCGGTAATCGCGGTTCGGCACAAAACAGATTTCCTGGCTGTCCTTCTTGTCGCTGTTGGGCAGGCTGAAGTCGCGCGCCAGTTCGCGAATGCGCGTCTTCGGCGTTCCGCCGACGGGGAAGAGCGTGGCGGCGAGACCGGGCTGATCGAAATTATAGAGCACGTAAGACTGGTCCTTGGAAGGATCCACGGATTCAAAGAGGCGGTGGCTGCCGTTCGCGCCGCGCTCGATGCGCGCGTAATGGCCGGTTGCGATGTGCGAGGCACCCACGGACTGAGCAAATGTTTTCAGCTTGTCGAATTTGATGTGCCGGTTGCAGGCAAGGCATGGGTTCGGCGTTTCACCGACGAGGTACGAATTCACGAAGTAATCGATGACCTTGGCTTCAAAATCCTTCGCGTAGTCGAGCGTGTAGTGGGGAATGCCGATCTTGTCGGCGCTGCGCTTGGCGATCAGCTGATCTTCGGGGGCCCCGCAGCAGCCGAATCCGGTTGCGCCGGATTTCAGGAGGCGCAGCGTGACGCCGAGGACTTCGTGGCCGTCCCGGGCGAGCAGCGCTGCGGCAACGGAGGAGTCCACGCCGCCGGACATCGCCACCAGGATTTTCTTTCGGCCTTCGGACACGGGGTTACCGGGAAGCAGGCTGGCCCTGACGAAGGGCAAGGTCTTTGAACGCCGCGGTGAGCGCTTCGAGGGCGAGTTCGGGGCAGTGCATCTTGATGGCCGGCAGACCGCCCAGGGCTTTCACGAGTGTGTCGGAGGAGATCGCTTGGGCGTCGGCGACGCTTTTCCCTTTCAGGAGCTCGGTCAGGATGGAGCCGGATGCGATCGCCGCGCCGCAGCCCATGGTCTTGTAGGAAGCGTCTGTCACCTTGCCGTCCTTGATCGAGAGATAGAGCGTCATGATGTCGCCGCAGGCCTGGGAGGCGCCCATCCCGACGGCGCTCGGGTCTTTCATCTCCGTCAGGTTGCGGGGATTCTGGAAATGGTCGAGAACGGTTTGGTTATACATCAGCTGCCGGAAGCCTCCTTCCACATGGGATGCGTCTCTCGGAGGCGCGCGACGGACTGGGTGATGGCCGCCGCGGCCATTCGAATCTGTTCCTCGGTGTTGTTGTGGCCGAGGGAAAAACGGAGCGACGCATGCGCGCGGTCCTGAGTGAGACCCAGGGCCAGAAGCACGTGCGACGGTTCCGGGTTGCCGGCGGCGCAGGCGCTTCCACTCGAGCAGGCGATGCCCTGCATATCCAGCGCCATCAAGAGCGCGGAGTTGTCGGTGTACTCAAAGCACAGGTTGCTTGTGTTGCAGGTGCGGAGCGTGCGGTTGCCGTTCACGGTGGTCAGCGGCGTCTTGGCCAGCACGAGGCTTTCGAACAGGTCACGGAGGCGGCCCAGACGGACGGACTCGGCTTCCATTTCTTCAGTGTCGCACTCGGCGGCGGTCGCCATCGCGACAATCCCCGCGACGTTCTCGGTGCCGCCGCGGCGGTTCTTTTCCTGATGCCCGCCGTGAATGAGGGCGCTGAGGCGCGTGCCTTTGCGGACATACAGGAGACCGACCCCTTTCGGAGCGCCAAATTTGTGGCCGGACAGCGTGAGAAGGTCGCAGCCGATCGTGTTCACATTGATCTTCGATTTGCCGGCGATCTGGACCGCGTCGGAATGGAACGGCACGCCTTTCTTCCGGCAGAGCGCGCCGATCTGGTCGGCGGGCTGGATCGTGCCGATCTCGTTGTTCGCGGTCATGATGGATACGAGCGCGGTGTCCGGCGTGATGGCGGCCTCGACGTCGGCGACGTTCACGATTCCGTCGGAACCGACTTTCACGGCCGTGCTGGTCGCGCGTCCAGAACTGACGAGCGCACCGATGGGGAGCCGCGCGGAAGAGTGTTCGATGGCCGATGTCACGATCCGGTTGTTGCCGCCCGCCACGAGGCTGCCCTTCAGGGCCATGTTGTTGGATTCGGTTCCGCCGGAAGTAAAGATGACTTCCGAAGGATCTTCGGCGCCGATGAACGAGGCCATCTTCTCGCGGGCGTCCTCGAGCGCGCGGCGCGCGGCCTGGCCTTCGGCGTGCATGCTGGAGGCGTTGCCGAAGTGCTGGCTCAAATAAGCCGTCATCGCGGCGGCGGCTTCAGGCCGGACCGGGGTGGTGGCGTTGTGATCGAGGTAAATCCGTTCCACTTTTTCCTTAGATGAGTCCAAGCAGCATCTGAGCGACTTCAGAAGAGTGAACGCGCGGATCCCACTTCGGGCTCCACACGGTGTTGATTTTGACTTCTTTGACGCCGGGCAGGCGGCCAACCATCGCGTGCGTCTGGCCGAGCAGCTGCGGGCCGTACGGGCAGGCGGGGGAAGTCAGCGTCATGTCGACGGAAACGCGACCAGCGTCGGTGTCGCGGTCGATCTTGTAGATAAGCCCTAAGTCCACGATGTTGATGTGGAGTTCCGGGTCTTCCACGGCCATCAGGACATTGGTGATTTCCTGCAGCGTCGGCATTTCCTTCCGGTTCTCGTGGCTGTCTTTGAGAGACGCTTCCAGTTTCTGGGCGACGTCGGCGGCGGACGGGTTCACATTGTCAGTCATGGTCTGGCTCCTTTCTGTTCAAATTGTTCGAGGCTTTCCAGAAGCGTGTTGGCGGAGAGAAGCGCGCACTTGATGCGCACCGGGTACTTCTTCACACCTTCGAGGGAAATAAGGTCTCCGAGATCGTCCTGCTGGAAAGGGGACTCACCTTTCTCTTCCAGGCCGAACATTTTCTTGTAGGTGCTGGTCAGCGCGCGGACTTCCGTCAGCGTGCGTCCCTTCATGAGCTCGGTCAGCATCGAGGCTGCCGATTGGGAAATGGCGCAGCCGTGGCCTTCGAAGCGAACGTCGGTCACCTTGCCGCCGTCGATGATGGCGGAAATGGAAAGCTGGTCGCCGCAGAGCGGGTTCATGCCCTCGGCTTTCGTGTTGGCGTTCGGAAGCTCGCCGCGGTTCTTCGGTGATTTGAAATGGTCGAGGATGACTTCGCGGTACAGCTCCTCGACGCCGCCCATTGATCCGCCCTGCGTTTCGTTCTTCACTTGCGGGCCGCCGTCAGGCCGAACACCTGGCCGACGCGCGCCAGCGCATGCACCAGCGCGTCGACGTCGGCTTTCGTGTTGTAAATGTAGAAGGATGCCCGCGCCGTGGAGGACACGCCGAGCGCTTTCATGAGCGGCTGCGCGCAATGGTGGCCGACCCGGATTGCGACGGCTTCCTCGCCGACAATCGTTCCGACGTCGTGCGCGTGGACGATTTTGTGGTTAAAGGAGATCACGCCGCCCTGCTGTTCCGGGTCGAGCGGGCCGTAGAGCGTCAGGTCCGGCACCGCGGCCAGTTTCTCGAGCGCGTAGGCGAGCAGTTCCTTTTCATGGGCGCGGATCGCGTCCATGCCGAGGCGGTCCAGGTAGTCGAGCGCGGCAGGAAACGCGGCGACGTCGGCGATGTTCGGCGTGCCGGCTTCAAATCTGTGCGGGAGGTCAGCCCAGGTCACCTTTTCAGGGGAGACGATGCTGATCATTTCGCCGCCGGTCATGAAAGGGTTCATGTCTTCCAGAATTTCACGCTTCGCCCAGAGAACGCCGACGCCCGTCGGGCCCAGCATCTTGTGCGCGGAGAAGACGAGAAAGTCGCAGCCGAGTTCCTGGACGTCCGTCTTGAAATGCGGCGCGGACTGCGCGGCATCCACGAGGACTGTCGCGCCCGCCTTTCTGGCGAGAGAGATGATTTCGGCCAGCGGCGTGATGGTGCCCAGCACGTTGGACATGGCCGTCACGGCCACGAGCTTCGTCCTCGGTGTCAGCAGCTGTTTGAACGCGGCCAGGTCGACGTTGAATTTCTTGTCGATCGGCGCGATGACGAGCTTCACGCCGAGCTCTTTCTGCAGAACGAACCACGGGACAAAATTCGCGTGGTGTTCGAGCTGGGAAATCAGGATTTCATCGCCCGCTTTGAGATATTTGCGCGCCCAGCCGTAGGCCACGAGATTGATGCTTTCCGTCGTGTTGCGGGTGAAAACAATCTCCGTCGCTTCGGCCGCGTCGATGAACTGGGCCGTGCGCGTGCGGGCCGCTTCGTAAAGGTTGGTGGCTTCTTCGGCCAGATCGTAGACGCCGCGGTGGATGTTCGCGTTGCTCTCGCGGTAGAAATTGCTCAGCGCGTCGATGACGGAATTCGGCTTTTGCGTCGTGGCGGTGCTGTCCAGATAGACGAGGGGACGGTCCCGGAACGTACGGGAGAGAATGGGGAAATCCTTCTTGATGATGAGAGGATCGAACGTCTTCATAAATCCTGGACGGCCTTAGTGGCCGGGTTTGATGCGGACAAACAGATCGGTGCCTTCTACCTTTGTCTCGTGGACCGGCACGGGCCGGGATGCCGGGGGCGTCAGCGCCTCTCCCGTGCGGAGATCAAATCGGGCGCCGTGCAACGGGCACAGAATTTCAAAGTCTTCCACTTCTCCCGGCGATAATAGCGATTCCGCGTGCGAGCAACGGTCGTTAATCGCGTAAAAATCATTCCCGCGGCGGACGACGCACACGCGCTCGTCGGGGCCGACCTCAACGCTGACCGGCTGGCCATCCTTGACGGCGTCGGCGGGGCCGACGCGTTTCCACTCACCGCTCACTGCCGCAGCTTCGCTTCCACGAACGTCCGAAGACGTTCCTGCGCGGACTCGGACGGCACTTCCGCGATCACGGGCTCAAAGAAGCCCTGCACGATGATCTCTTCGGCTTCGTCCGGCGGAACGCCGCGCGTCTGGAGATAAAACTTCTGTTCCTCATCCACGGGACCAACGGCCGCGCCGTGCGAGCACTTCACGTCGTCTGCGAGAATTTCGAGGTTCGGGATCGAATCGGCCTTCGCGTCCTTGGACAGGAGCAGCGTCTTGGCCGACTGGAACGCGTCCGACTGCTGCGCTTCCTTCCGGATGTAGACGAGACCCGAGAAGAACGAGCGCGAGCTGCCCTTCAGTGCGCCGCGGTACTGGATGTCGCTCGTGGTCTTGCGCGCTTCATGGATCTGGGAAATCGAGTTCTCGAACGACTGAGACGCGTCGCCGAAGAGAACGCCAAGCACCTTGTTCTCGGCGCCCTGGCCCTTCAGCGTGACAACTGTTTCGTTCCGGAACAGCTTCCCACCGAGAGAGATCGCGATCGCATTGAAGCGGCTGTGTGCGCCCTGCGTCACATCCTGGAACTGGAAGTGGGTGGTCGCTTCGTCCCAGCGCTGCAGGAAATAGAACGAGCCCTTCGCGTTGTCCTTCATGTCGATGACCGCGCAGCTCGAGACGAACAGCGGGTCGGTGGTCGCCTGTTCGCGGCCCGTCAGGTCTTCCCAGACCTGGGCTTCGGCATCCTGATCGATGAAAAAGAAATTGAGGGGGAAATAAGCCGAACGGCCATCGCCGTTGCTGCTGGTGATCCGCACCGGCGACTTGAGCGCTTGTCCCTTCTCGACAACCAGGACCGCGCCCGCGTTGGCGAGCGCTAGCGTGAGGGAACGGAACTTGTCGCTTTTCGAGCGGGCGACCGCGCTGGTCCACGCGTCACGGATCCGGTCCGGATGCGCACGAACGGCGTCTTCGAGCGGCATCCACTCGACGCCGGCCTGAGCGAATGGCGTGGCGGCGTCGCCGGGGAAACCGGAACTCAGTTCGACGAAGCGCCGGTCCTGAGGGCGGGACGCGGCGATGGAAATGGAGCTCCAGTCAAAAGCGGCGGGATTGGAGCGCTTCCAGCGTTCGTCCTTGGCGTCCGGCCACGGCAGCGCCGCGAAGTTCGCGAATGCCGTGTTCCGGAGTTCGAGCAACCAGCCCGGCTCGCCCCGTTCAGCGGAGAGCGCGGCGACGGCGGAGATGTTGAGATCTTTTAGGGAGGAGGAAATCGTCGCGTTCATGTCAGCCGATCGATCCTTCCATCTCGAGCTGCATGAGGCGATTGAGTTCCACCGCGTATTCCATCGGCAGCTCGCGCACGAACGGCTCGATGAAGCCGTTCACGATCATGGACTGCGCGTCTTTCTCTTTCAGGCCGCGGCTCATGAGATAGAACATCTGTTCTTCGCCGACTTTCGAAACGGTCGCTTCGTGTCCCACCTGGACGTTCTTCTCGTTGATCTCCATCGTGGGATAGGTGTCGGAGCGCGACGCTTCGTCGAGAAGCAGCGCGTCGCACTTCACGCTGGCCTTGCAGCCTTCGGCGCCCTTGTCGACGTGAAGCAGGCCCCGGTACGAGGTGCGGCCGCCGTCGCGGGAAATGGACTTGGAGAGAATGGTCGAGGTCGTGTGCGGAGCGGCGTGAACCATCTTGGCTCCCGCGTCCTGGTGCTGGCCCTTGCCGGCGTAAGCGATGGAGAGAACTTCGCCGCGCGCTCCCTTGCCCATCAGATAGACGGCCGGGTACTTCATCGTGAGCTTGGAGCCGATGTTGCCATCGATCCACTCGACGGCCGCGTCCTGCGAGGCGACCGCGCGCTTGGTGACGAGGTTGTACACGTTGTTGGACCAGTTCTGGATCGTGGTGTAACGGATCTTGGA
>JAYTIE010000280.1:0-2701 GCA_043732015.1 Elusimicrobiota bacterium
ATGATTTGCATGGCACGGATCTTCGGAGCGCCGCTCAACGTACCCGCCGGAAAAGTGGCTCGCATCAGGTCGTAGGGGGTCCGCCCCCCTGAGAGCTGGCCCTCCACCTGGGAGACGATGTGCATCACGTGGGAATACCTTTCCACAGCCATTCGTTCGGTCACGCGAACCGAACCCGTCTCGCACACACGGCCCAGGTCGTTGCGTTCCAAGTCCACCAGCATGATGTGTTCCGCGCGCTCTTTCGGCGAGAGGAGAAGCTGACCACTCGTCCGGCGGTCATGCGCGCTGTTCCGTCCGCGGGGGCGCGTTCCGGCAATCGGACGTGTGACCACGCGACGCCCGGTGGTTTCCAGCAGGAGTTCGGGCGAGCAGCTGACGATCCAGCCCTTCGCCGACTTGATGAGCGTCGCGTACGGCGACGGATTCCGGCGGCAAAGCTCGGTGTAGAGCTCCCGCGGGTCGGCAAAAAAAGTCCGGTCGAACCGGAGGCTGAGATTCGCCTGATAGAGGTCTCCCGCGCCGATCGCCGCTTTGGCGCGCGCGACCATGGACGAAAACTTTTTCTGTGACGCCACGCGTACCCGCCCGGGACGGGCCGCCCTTGGAGTCGCGAACGCCGGTGCCGACGACAACGCCGCCGCGACCGCGCGGCGCACCTTCAATGCCGCCGATGAGGAACCGCGCACCACCACGTCCATGCGACGGGAAATGCCGTCAATGCGCGCGACGGCGCGGTAGTCGCCGAACAACACCGCGGGAAAGGGCAGGACCGAACGGCGCTGGGGCAGGCGGCGGATGCCCGGGTCGAATCCTCGGCCCGCATCGAAGCCCAGAACGCCCACGTGCCGGGGAAAGGAATCGCGGTGGTTCAGGCCACGAAAAAGTTGGTGAAGGAGGCGGGGAGCACCGGCAGCATCGGCCGTTTTGACGGAGGACGGCTCGGTGAGAGAAAGATAAACGAACCGGTCATCGCGGGCGCTGGCGCCCGATCCGAGTACGAATCCGTTACGCGGTCGTGGCAGAAGGCGGCGCCAGAAGGAGACCGGCGAAACCGGCGCCGGGAATGAAAAGACGTGAATCATTCACCCTTTCGCGCGCGCAACGATGCGATCGGCGACACCTCGAAGCCCCGCCGTCGCGCGAGAACCCATTCCCCGAAGATCCACTTTGGGAACGCTCGACAGATGCGGGGCGCCCCGAGCGCCCATGAGGTTTTCCAGGTAGCCGTGGAGCGGCATGACGAGTGACGATCCGCGCCAGGCGCGCGTGGCCTCTACGGACGGCACGAAGGGCATGACGGCGAGCAACAGCACCGCCACCGCGAGGACACCCGCGACGGCGCCCGTGAAGAGCCCGAAGAGACTGTCGACGACCCCAAGAAGAATGCCGTCACAGACCTTCGACAACAATAGCCCGGGAACGAGAAACGCCACGGCGCCAGCCGCGAACAACACGGCGGCCGCCATCCAGTCAGCGCCCGCATAGGACCCGATGTAACTGGACGCTGGAAGCGCATACGTGTCCGCCAGGAAAGCGCCGAAAAATCCGGCGCCGAGGCACGCGGCTGTCCACAGGCTGCCCAGGCGGGCGCCGATGGCGAGGAACAGAACGAGCGTTGCGATGAGTGTCCAGTCGGGCCAGGTCATTTCGGCGAGCCAATCTCCTGTTCGAGCGGCATCATCGTGAAGCCGGTCGGAACCTTCGGGTAGAAGTAAGTGGTTTTGGGCGGCATCACTTCGCCCGCTTCCGCGACGCGGGCCAGGGAAGCGACTCCCGGCGACGCCAGCAGGAACGCGACCGTCGAGCGGTCTTTCGTGCGTGACTCGATCTCCCGGATGTTGCGCGTGAAAACAATTTCCTTCTCCGCCAGGAATTCGCCGTTCGAAGCCTCGCCCATCGCGAGGTCGTGCAGCACGACGACGTCCAGCGCGCGCAGCGCCTTGGGGCGTTCGGCGAGAATACGGTCGAGAGAAACACCTTTCCGGATGCGAAGCAGGAAATTACCCTCGGCAGTGCGGTAGCCGATGACGCCGCCCTTGCTCTTGCGGAGAACATCGAGTATCGCGTTCATGTTCTTCACGGGTGAGATGTCGAACGCGGTTTCAAGATGGGCGCGCCACTCAGCGAGGCTGCGTTTGGACTTGATGAGCCGGTGCGTCGGCAGCATGAGGAGGCCCTTTTCTTCCATCGGGCAGATGTAGGCCATCACGCGGCGCCATCCCACGTTCATCGCCGCCTGCGGCTCGATGCTGAGACGGTTCTGGCTGTAGGCCCACGAAATCTCGTACCGGTGATGACCGTCGGCGATGTAGAGATCCTTCGACGCAACCAGCTTGGTCAGTTCCGCCTGGATCTTCTTGTCATCGATCTTCCACATGCGGTGGACGAGATCCTTGTGCTCTTTTCCGACGATGAGGGGTTTGCGGCTCGTCGTCTTCTTCACCCACGCCGGCCACTTCTTGTTGTTGTCGAAGAAGAGGCCGAAGATGGGGCTGATGGTGGTGCGAAGCGCGGTGAGAAGCTTCAGGCGGTCTTCTTTCGCTTTCGGCAGCGTCTTCTCGTGCGGCTTCACGCGGCCTTTGCCGGGGGTCTCGAGTCGAAGACCAGTGAGAACGCCGTACCGCTTCAGCTTGCCCTTCGGCGCAAAAGCATCCGCGATCTTATAGGTGGTTTCGAGAAGGTAGAACGCGCCTTCGTC
>JAYTIE010000281.1:0-2698 GCA_043732015.1 Elusimicrobiota bacterium
TCTCACCGGTGTCTGGATCGGCGAGGATGGCGGAAAGGGCGTCAACATCACGGGTGCCCGTTTTGCGCTGCCGGTGTGGGCCAGCCTCATGAAAACCATTTCGGGTCCTAGTGCGGTGCCTTTCGTTCAACCGTCGGGCGTCGTCACCGCGCGAATCGATCCCGCTTCGGGCCTCCTGGCCCGTTCCGGCTGCCCATCGCGGGTCGACGAGATGTTTGTCGCCGGAACCGAGCCCACCCGTGACTGCATGCTTCACGCGGGCGGAATAAAGGGTTTCATTCAGCGCCTGTTCAAGAAGAAAGCCGAAACCGCTCCCAACAAGCAGCCCAACGACTAAAGAGCGTTGATGATCGCCCGGCAGAAGGCGGGCAGGTCGACGGGAGTTCGCGACGTCACGAGGTTTCCGTCCACCACCACTTCGGCGTCTTCCCACAGGGCGCCCGCATTGACCAGGTCATCCTTGATGCTGAAGAAGCCGGTCAGCTTTTTCCCACGAACGGCGTTGGCCGAAGCCAGCATCCATCCCCCATGGCAGATGGCCGCGATGATTTTCCCCTTCTTGTTCGCGTCGCTTAAGAAAGCGACCATCGCCGGATCCCGCCGCATGTGATCGGGGGCGTAACCACCCGGAACGATGACGGCATCGTAGTCAGCCGCTTTTACCGTTGATGAGGCGAAGTCGGACTTCACGGGATAGCCGTGCTTGGATTCGTAAATCGTGTCGGCTTTTGGACCGATCACGTGAACTGTGGCGCCTTCCTCCCGGAAACGGAGCAGGGGATACCACAGCTCCTGGTCCTCGTAGAACTTTTCGGTCAGCACGGCGACTTTCTTCCCTGTCAATTTCATGGGGTGCCCTCCACAGGCAAAACGGTAAAAAAAATCGCCCCACCACGACGAACCTGCAAGCAGGCGCGTCGCGTGGGGCGATTTGATTGCTTATTTGTTCAGGAACCGCTTACGGAGTCCGCGATAACCGCCGAATCCCGCAATGGCCGATCCGAGCATGAGCATGCTGGTCGGTTCCGGCACCGGGTTGCTGTCGTTTCCACCGGGAGCGGGAATGGTGTTGCCATTTCCTTCCGGCGAGAACACAACGTCAGAGGTGACTGACGAGGATCCTCCGTTCGAGGAACCGCTGGACGAGTGAGCCAATCCACGGAATCCTGAATGCTTGTGGCGTCCGAGCGCAAACGCGTTGTTGCTGACAATCGTCAAACCGACGACGACAGCAGACAACGTGATCACGCGCTTCATCTGAATGTTCATTACTGCCTCCTTAAGGCTCTGTACACTACACACACTACTTCTGTCCTGTTGGGACATATCTATTAAATTTGCGGACCCTTTTCGAGCGGCCAATACGCGGCGATCCGATCCAGCACATCAACGGAAAATTTTTTCTCCGCGGCCAGCGTATCCGCTTCGCTTTTGCTAACGACGCTCGAGATCCGGACAAACGCGCCGTCATCTCGTCCCTGCGTCAGGCGACGGGTCAGCCGGCTGAAATTCATGGCGAATCCATCGGCCAGAACCTTCTGGTCTCCGGACTGAATCCAGTAAAGAACCATCGTTTTCTGACCGTTCCGCTCGGTCAGAAGCCGGTTGACCGCCACCGGTTGTCCGTTGGCCTGCACCAGCGTCTCTTTGCCCAGATCCAGAACCTTGTAGCCCGCCGCCGGATAGCAATGTTGCGGAAGGTGACCCGTCCGGCCGCCCTTCTGGGTGCCGTAATACCCGACGTAGAGCCACAGGCCGCCCTGGGCGGCTTCATAACGACGATGAAGCGAATCGTCTGCGTCAACGGCTTCCATGACGGAGGCCTGAAAAGGTTCTTCTTTCCCGGTCCATCCATCGAAGGCCATCGGGAAGCCCGCGAGCCGCTTTTCAGGGGCGCCCGTCGGGAGCGGCGTTTCCGGATACCGCATCAGCACAAAGGAAGCGGCGAGAAGGCCGATGGAAAGGAGGCGAGCGTTCATGCGCGGCTCCAGTCCGTTCCGAGCGCCCGGGCCGCGGCGCCATAACAACCGAGGGCAACGAGGAATGCGACAAGTCCCACGCCCTCATGAATCGCGCCCTGTGTCGCGGCGGGTCCAAAAAATTGGAGACAGATGCCGGTCGCCGTGATCCGGATGATGTTCCCGAGAAGCGCGAACGGCAGAGCCAGACCCAGAACGAGAATCTTCCGAAGGGTACCGCGGGTCATCCACGCGGTGAGCGCTCCCAGCGTGACGAAGGTCATGGCCGAACGCAGGCCGCTGCAGGCTTCGGCGACTTCAAGGGATCCGGCGGGGATGCGAAGAACATTTCCCAGCCGTTCTACCGGAATCCCGGTCAGGGAAATCGCGATTTCAGCGGCGCGGGTTGCGAACATCTGGAGCGGAAAGGTGACCGCGCCGGTGATGGTAATGGGAACCGGAATCATGAGCAGAAGGAAGATGGCCGGAAAACGAATGATGCGGTAGCGCTGCCACCCCAGGTTCAGCAGCAACAGGCCATTCAGCGTGATGACAAGGGAGAGCCGACCCATCACATCCAGGGAGGCGCGGGCTCCCACGACAATTCCCAGAAGACCAACCAGGACGATTCCAACGGCCGGGAGAAAAGGGGACTGGGGCGCCTGGCGGATCTCATTCCGTTTGGACCACGCGATCAACGCGGCCAGGGGCGCGACGAGCCAGCCGTGCGAGGCATCCGG
>JAYTIE010000282.1:0-18469 GCA_043732015.1 Elusimicrobiota bacterium
CCGTTGTCGATTGGCGGGACCAACGCACTGGCAAATCTATGGCCAGAGCCCATCCAGGACGCACTGGAGAAGGACAAAGTGGAGGATTACATCCACAGGAAGGTTTGTGACGGGACCTACACGCTGGGGCAGGCACAGACGATGATTCGAACGGATTGGTACGCGGTCTATGAAGGGATGGGGCACCACCGATCGCTGTCGTCCCGCTGACCCCCCAAAAAAAACTTCTCCAGAGACAGGTTTGGTTTGCGATTGGACGGGGCCCCGCCTCGAACGTCAGAAAAAAGAAGGGGCCCCCTGTAGATCCGGGAGCCCCCTCTTAATGCTCAAAAAGACCGACTCAGAAAAGTGTCCAAAAAGTGTCCACTCAGCAGCTCAAAATGGCTCTTTCGGACTTACACGGACTTAAGGCTCGTCGACGGAAAGGGAATCGGAGCGGTGGGAATTGAACCCACGACCTCACCCACCCCAAGGGTGCGCGCTACCACTACGCTACGCTCCGAGAAAAATCTGGGTGCCAAGGGTAGCATTTTGGGAAAAACGGAGGACGGGCTCAGTCCCAGAGCTCTCCGGAGACGGGCTTGGGGATTTTGGCGGTTTTTAACGGAGGTTCTTCGGAGGATTTCGCCGGTCTTTCATCGCGAAATTCGTACGGCAGGAGTTCGAGGCAGGCCTCTATTTCCCCTTTGATGTCCTGCAGAAGCGGGAAGGCGCCGGCGGGAGCCGTGGGGCCGTTGGCGGGGCGTCCGCCGAACTGACGGGAGATTTCTTTCTTGGCGCCGGCCAGCGTGTACTTCTTGTCGACGATCAGGTGCCGGATGCGGCTGATGACGTCGATGTCACGCTGCGAATATTTCCGGTGACCGGAATAGCGGCGCGCGGGTCGGAGAATCTTGAAGTTGGCTTCCCAATACCGGAGGACATGGGCCTTCGTGCCCGTGAGGCGGCTTACATCACCGATCGTGTAGAACGATTTCTCCGGAATCTGCATCGGGAACCTTTAGCTCAGCAGGAAGTCTTTGCCTTTCCGGAACTTGATGGCAGGACGCGCCGGAATCAGCACTTCCTGCCCTGTCTTGATGTTGCGCCCTTTCTTGGGCTTGCGCATCACGACGTGAAAGCTTCCAAATCCCTGCACAACGACTTTCTCGTTGGTTCGAAGGGCTTCGCGCATTGCCTTGAACAGGAAATCCACGATGCGCTGCGCTTCCACGCGGGATCCGGTGAGCTTTGAAACTCCTTCCACCATGTCTGCCTTGTTCATACGACGATACCCTCCATTTCGGCCCCGGTCTGTCGGGCCAGCAAATCCCTGATCGAATCTTTCGGCGACTTCTCTTCAAACAAAATCTGGTGCATCTCGTTGACGATCGGCATGACGACCTTCGCTTTCTGCGAGAGATGATATGCCGCTTTCGCGGTCTTCACGCCTTCGGCCACCATCGTCATTTCCCCCAGCGTCTGCGTCAGCGTGTGGCCCGACCCCAGCTTTTCTCCGAGGCCGCGGTTCCGCGAGTGCTGCGACGTGCAGGTCACGATGAGATCCCCCAGACCAGAAAGTCCAAAAAACGTCACGGCCCTGGCGCCCAGCGCGGTTCCGAGTCGCGTCATCTCGGCCAGTCCCCGCGTCATCAAAGCGGCTTTCGTGTTGTCGCCCAAGCCCAGACCGTCGATGATTCCACAGGCGACCGCGTAAACATTTTTCAGAGAACCACCGAGCTCCACGCCCAGCGGATCATCACTCGTGTAGATGCGGACCGAATCCGATGAAAAAAGATCTCTCACCCGTTCGGCGGAGGTTCTGCTGCTGGAGGCCGAGACGAGCCCGACCGGACGCTTCGCTGCCACCTCTTCGGCGTGGCTGGGTCCGGACAGGATAACAATATCGCCGACCGCTGGAAATGATTCACGTACAACCTGACTCATCGTGGCGAACGTCCCGTCCTCGATTCCTTTGGTGGCGCTGATGACCAGCGAGCCCGGTTCGATGGCGCCGGCCGCGGCTTTCACCGTGGCGCGTACCGTGTGGGACGGCGTGACGGACAAGACGATCTTCCGTCCTTTCAGCGCTTCCGGCATGCTGTTCGTTACCTGGATCGTGTCGGGGAGACGGAGCTGCGGCAGGGTGGCCAAGGTCCGGTCCTCTTTCAGGCGCGTTGCGGTGGCCCGGTCGTATTCCCAGATCGAAATGTCATGGCCGTTGTCCGCGAGACGGGCTGCCAGCGTTGCGCCCCAGCTTCCCCCGCCCAGGATGGCGATGCGTTCGGTCATTTGAATGTCACCTTCGGTTCCTCGCCTTTCGCGAGCCGCTTCATGTTCGGCACATGCTTGAACAGAACCATGGCCGCCGCGATGACCACGAGAAACCGGAAAATCCACGGCGTGTGGATCAAGAAGGAAGAAATCAGGAGCGCGCCGGCCGCGGCCATCGATCCCATCGAAACGTGGCCGGTGCGGCGAAGAACAGCGGCGAACACCGCGATCGCGATGAGCGTCGGGAACGGCATCAACGCGAGGAACACGCCGGCCGATGTGGCGACGCCTTTGCCGCCGCGGCCTTTCAGGAAAACGCTCCAGTTGTGGCCGATGATGGCGAGCGCGCCGCAGAGAACCTGCACGCCGAGTTCTCCGGGGACCAGCAGGCGGGCGAGGACCACACCGAACGCGCCTTTCAAGGCGTCCAGCGCCAGCGTCGCCATGCCGGGCTTACGCCCCAGCGAACGCCACACGTTGGTCGCGCCCGGGTTTCCCGATCCGAGTGTGCGGATGTCCACATTGTAGTAGCGGCGGGCGATGATCACGCCGAAAGGAATGGCCCCAGCGAAATAGCTGATGATCAGGACGAGGATGTCTCTCATCCCCATTCTCCGAGGCGTTTCTCACCGGCGCGAATGTAGTCGAACGCGGACGCGGCGGTGAGCGCGATGGTGAGCCAAATAAGGCCCTTATGAACCGGAGCGGGGACCGCGAGAATGGTCGCGAGCGCGGTGATCATCTGGGCGGTCGTGGTCGCTTTGCCGAGAGGCCGCGGCTGCACCGTGGAGGAACCGGTCAGAATGAATATCACCGACCAGCCGAGCACGATCATGAGGTCGCGGGAAAAAATGGCGACGAAAACCCAGATCGGGATTTCACGGAGATAGGTGAGTGACAGGAAGACGGCGGTCAGGAGGAGCTTGTCGGCCATCGGATCCAGAAAGGCGCCGAGGCGCGTCTGCTCCCCGCGCCGCCGGGCCGCGAGGCCATCCAGGAAATCGGTGAACATGGTGAAGCCGAGCAGCGTGTACACCCACCACGTGTAGCCTTCAATCAGGCCGATGACGATGACCGGAATGAGCAGCATCCGGAGGATCGTGATCTTGTTGGCCAGCGTCATGACTTTCTGACGGGCGACCGGTTTCTTTTCAGTGTCGTTCATGATTTCTTCCCGCCCGCCGCCTGCCGGGAGATGCGTTCCCAGTTCCCGCGATCGATGCGGAGCGTGACGTGCGTGCCTTCTTCAGTCGATGTCTGCTTCAAAATGTGGGCGGTGCGGTAGATATCCGACATCAGCGCCTGTTTGGCGTGCGGGACATCGAGTGCCACTTCAATCAGTCCCTCGTCCAGCCGGCCTTCCAGCGTGCGGAGCAGGTCCTTCAGGCCTTCTCCTGTGCGCGCCGACACCAGAAAGCCGCCGCGCCCTTTCAATCCTTCCCGCTGCGGGACGCTGAGCCCGTCCACCTTGTTGAAAACGGTGACGACCGGTATGTCATCGGCCTTCAGCGAGGCCACGACGTCCATGACGGTCTTTTGCTGGTCCTCGCGGTCGTCGGCCATCGCATCCACGATGTGCAGGAGAATGTCCGCTTCCTTCACCTCTTCCAGCGTCGCGCGAAAGGCGGCGACCAGGTCATGCGGCAGCTTCTGGATGAATCCCACCGTGTCGGTGAACAACACCGCGCGTCCGTCCGGGAGTTTCACCCGGCGCGTCGTGGGATCCAGCGTCGCAAAAAGTTTGTCGTCCGCATACACCGCGGCTTCGCCCACCAGCGCGTTCAACAGCGTGGACTTCCCCACATTCGTGTATCCCACCAATGCAATCTGTGGAAGCGGGACGGCCTCCCGGCTGCCGCGCGCGCGGTCCCGGTGGTCGCGGATGTCCTCGATTTCTTTTTTCAGATGCTTGATTCGCTGACGGACATGGCGCCGTTCAATTTCAATTTTCCGTTCGCCGGGGCCGCGCATGCCGATGCCGCCGCCCTGCTGAGAAAACCCGCGCCAAGCGCCCGTCAGCCGAGGCACGACATAATTCAGTTGGGCCAGTTCGATCTGAAGCTGGCCTTCGCGCGTTTTCGCGCGCCGCGCGAAAATGTCCAGGATGAGCCGGGTTCGGTCGACGATCTTCGCCTTGATCATCTTCTCGATATTCTTTTGCTGGGCGGCGGACAGGTCGTCATCAAAGACGATGGTGCTGACGCCGGTTCCGGTGATCGCCTGGCTGATTTCTTCGATCTTGCCTTTGCCAACGAGCGTCGCGGGATCTTTGCTCGACCGCGGCTGCTGGAACTGCATGACAACCTCGCCGCCCGCGGTTTCCACGAGCCGGCGCAGTTCCTGCATCAGGGCCTCGAACTTACTGGCGGGCTGGCGGGGATCCCGGATTCCAACGGTTGCGACCTGTTCCAACATTCCGCGGAGTATAACAATTAGGCTTTAAGACCCTCAAAAAAAGCCTTCATCCTCATAGATATTTCGTCTTTGTCGGAGGATTGATCGCACATGAACCAGGCCGGTTTGACCTGCGTGCGGAACCAGGTCCGCTGGCGCTTGGCGTAGGCGCGGGTCCCCTTGATGAGGAGGGGCAGGAAGGATTTCCGGTCGAGGTCCCCCCGGATCACCTGAACGGCCTCGCGGTAGCCGAAGCTGGCCAGCGCCGGACAATCGGGCGCGAAGCCGCCCTGGATGAGCGCGGCGGCTTCCTCGATCATGCCGCCGGTCGCCATCCGGCGGGACCGTT
Organism: Elusimicrobiota bacterium; assembly: GCA_043732015.1. Taxonomy (GTDB): domain Bacteria; phylum Elusimicrobiota; class Elusimicrobia; order F11; family F11; genus JBBRXR01. Next base: position 4,997 of record JAYTIE010000282.1, read on the forward strand.
CTTCGATGCGGAGGTCCAGCTGTTCTTTGTTGAAGTCGACGCCCATGGTGGCGTACCGGAACGGAGCCGGCGCGCTCCTGATGTCTTTCCATTCCGAGAGCGGCTTGCCGGTGATCTTGTGCACTTCGAGCGCGCGGATGATCTTGTGCTTGTCGTGGGGTGAGATGCGGGCGGCGGAAACCGGATCCACTTTGTCGAGCTCGGCGTGCAGCGCTTCCACGCCGATGACGGCCAGTCGGTCTTCTATCCCGTTCCGGATTTCGTCATGTCGTTCGGGTACCGTGGGCAGGCCTTCCTGAAGCGCCTTCAGGTAAAAGCCCGTTCCCCCGACCAGAATCGGTGTTTTCCCCCGCGCGAAAATGTCGGCGATGAGATCAGCCGAGTCACGCGCGAAATCCCCGGCCGCGTACGGCTGGTCCGGCGAAAGAAAGCCCGTCAGGTGATGCGGGATGCCGTCCACCACGAAGACGCCGCCTTTCCATTCGCCGCGAGGCGTGGCCGTGCCAACGGGGAGGCCGCGGTAGACCTTTCGCGAATCCACGGAGATGATCTCGCCATTGATCAAGGCGGCGAGTCGAAGGCCGATGGCGGTTTTTCCGGAGGCGGTGGGCCCGAGAATCACGGGCACGAGCGGGTTGGTCATGGCGCGAATCGTATCAAACGCCCGTTCCCCCTAAAAAAAGCGCCGGGGCTTCCCGCGATGCGGAAAGCCCCGGCGCATTGAACGGACGGAACCTTAGTCCTGCGCGGATGCGCGTTTGAAGGGCGTTCGCACGCTGATCTTCGTGGCGCGATTGACATCGGCGTCGGCGACGTAGGACACGATGAGCGACTGTCCGACCTTCAGGTCTCCCGCGTTGGCCTGCTTCTTGTTCTGCGTGATGGCTGTGCTTTCATTCCACTGGAACCCGGCGTCCACTTTCTGCTTCGCGTTGTGGACGACGAAGTTGTGGTGGCCCGAGTCGATCGAGACGATCTTGCCGTAGAACCGCTGGCCGGAGGTGCGTTCAGCGAACGCCGTACCGGTGGCAAGAAGGACGGCGCAAAAGAGAGGGACGATGATTCTTTTCATATGTGGACTCCATGACAAAGGAAGTAAGAACTTCCCGAATTAAGGGAGTCCCACGGTACGAAGGGAAGACGGATGTCGGGGTCAGGGGCGGGTAAAACTTGGGTAAGACTAGCGGGGACGGCGGCGGTCGGGTTTCAGACGAACGTTCGGCGCGCGGCGGATGAACTCGTTGGTCGGCAGGTCGCCGCCCCAGCGGACAACGTCCACGCCGCAATCGAAGGCGGCCGGATTGCGGGCCGGTTTCGCCCAGATGACGCAGCCTTCGCAGAAAGTGTTGTTGGAGGCCGCGACGAACGCGATCCGGACCTGAGTCCCTTCTGGAATGGGGCGCGGAATCTCGAGGCGCATGCCGGTGGAGCTGATGTCGGTGGTCCACCCTTCCATCGTGGACTTGTCCGCGATGGATTGGATGGAAACCTGAAGGCGGGTATCGAAGCGTTCCGCACGGCGGCGGTCTCCGCCGTTTCCAGACTCCCCATTGTTGGGGTTTGGTTTAGGGTTAGGGGTCATCAACGAGCTGAAGAGCTCACGGAAAGGTTAGCGGTTTGGGGCGAAAAAACAAGTGGTTGCGATTAAAAGAGGCCTTCGGCTTCTTCTTCGGCGCGGTCCGGCTGGGGCAGCGTGGTGCGTTTGGGCAACGCCGGAATGGCCTCGGCTTCCTGGTCGCCGTCGATCTCGTGAACGTGTTCAAGTGCCGCCCCGAGACCTTGAAGATCTCCGTGCATTCCGAGCAGGCTGTTTTCGACCCTATTGATGAGTTTTTCCCTTTCCGCCCAGTTTTTCTCGTAGAGGCGGCGTTCTTTCTGTAGTTGTTCGCGCAAAAATCCTGAGGCGTCATTGATCGCCTCGACGCGCTGGCGGAATTCCGAGCCCGTGAGATAGGAATAAAGCGCCTTCATCTTGCCGTCCGTGTTTTCCGCGAGGCTCCGCGCAAGCGCGTGCTGGACCATTGCCCAGCGCAACGTTGTGGCCAGACTGGGAACGCAGGCCTGGTTCGTGACGAACACGCCGTTCATCTGCGTGAAATTGAAAACGCCCTTCGGCAGTGCCGCCGTCATGAGCACGGCAACTTCTGCCTTGGCCGCGCGCTGGTCTTCCTTCAGCTTGTCAATCCAGCCTTCGCTCCAGGCCTTCGTCTGCTTCGACTCCCAGATGATCGTGCCGCAGACTTTTCCGTTACGGACGACTCGCTGGACGATGTCCGCGCCGCGGATTCCCTTCGCGACGCCTTCGATGACGTCGTATGGAAAGAGTGATCTCAACTGTGCTTCAAGCTCAAGTTCGACCACTTCCCCCTGCGTCTGCTGGGATCCCTGTTCGAGCTTGCGTCTCATTTCTTCCGCCGCTTTGGTCAAGTCGGCGATGACTTTTTCTGACTCAAGTTGTTTCTGCCGGTGCTGCTGGTCAGCGCGCTGAGTGGCTTCCGCCTCGATGCGCTTGCGTTCGGAGTCGAGCTGGCGCTGCTGTTCGAGTTCGGCGGATTTCTTCGCGTCTTCCAGTTCGCGTTCGCGGCGGCGGAGGTTCAGTTCGTTCTGGCGGCTCTCTTCCAGTTTCTTCTCCTGCTCCTGGAGGCGGCTTTGGAGGTCGCGCATCTCGATGGCGCCGCGCTCTTCAGCGCGCTTCGCGGCTTCCTTCTCGGCGCGCTCGCGGTCGGCGGAAAATTCTTTCGCCATGGCCTGTTGCTTCTCGAGGAGGGATTTTTCACGCGCGGCGAAAGCCTCCCGCAATTGGGCGGCTTCTCCCTCGAATTGTTTCTGGGCGGCCTCGCGGAGCGGCTGAGCGATGGCTTCGCTGAGCGGAATGCGGGCGCTGCATTTGGGACAGGAAATCACTTGTTCGGCCATGGGCTCCTCCGTCGATGCCGGGGATGATAGTTAATTGTGGCTGGGGGCGCGTCAGCGTGCCGAAAGTCACCGGAATGTCTCTTGAATGGCACCGCCCCTCCCTACACTATGGAAGCAGTTCAATAACCGTTCCGGAGGCATCCGCCATGCGACTTCGCGTTCCCCTTTCTCTCGCTCTCGCCCTCACCGCCCTGACATTTCCCAGCCCGGGCTTCGCGAAAGGCGCGCCGGAAAATCCGCTCGTTTTGCAGTACCAGGTGGAAGAAGGCATGAACGGCCGCGTCGCCCGCGGCGCCGTGTTCAAGGCGTGGATAGGTGAAACCCGTCCCGTCGTCGGCATCACGAACGAAGACGGCAAGGTGGCGCTGGATCTGGGCCGCGCGCTGAAGAAAGGCGAAACCCTTTTTGTGGAGGGCGAGAGCGAGGACGGCAACCGGTCCTACTCGTGGATCTACAAGGAAACGCCGCTCTCCGGCGAGATAGAGAGCGCTTGCCAGCTGGTGGGCATCGATGACTTCCGCCATCCCACCGTTCTGACCGCCCAGAAAGCCCGCGACTGATCGAGGAAACTCACGTCCCGGGCTGAAACCGGACCACCGGTTGCTCACGGCCCACTCGCTCTTCCCGCATCGCCTCCCGCCGCTCCTGATAGTCTGTTTCTCCGTCCACACTTCCGGCCAGAATGGCCTCCAGAAACGCTTCCAGGGCCTTCCGCTTGACCCGCCGTGCCCGCGCCACTGTTTTGCCGATCGTTCCCATGGCTGCCTCCCTTCTCAAGAAATTTTAAAAAGCGCCTGGGATTCGAAATCGTCCCCTCAAACGATTCCTCATCCCAGGCGCGGCATTGCTGCCGGGGAGCACGATAGGACAGGCGTCTCAGGGGCCGGGACAGCCCAATGTAAAGTTTCGGTAAGTATTTTCAGGAAGGGGACGGCCAGATAGACGATAATGGCCCGTGTCCAAACGATTCAAGAAGATCTACATCGAAATCAGCAACGTCTGTAATCTCCAGTGCACCTTCTGCCCTGAAGTGGTTCGCGGGAAAAAGTTCATGGACCCCGCGCTGTTCACCCAGGCGGCCACGGCGGCCGCCCCCCTCACCGACACGGTTTGTTTTCACCTGATGGGCGAGCCGCTGCTTCACCCGGAGTTCGCGTCCTACCTGGACATTTGCGGAACGTTGGGCCTTCGCGTGGAGCTGACGACGAACGGCATCCTCCTGGACGAGAAGCGGAGCCAGGCGCTCCTGAACCCCGTGTTGAGCCAGATCAACTTCTCCCTTCAGGCTTTCGAATCCAACTTCGCCGACCGGGACGATTCGGAGTACCTGAAACGCATTTTTGATTTCACGAAAATCGCGCTGGTGGAGCGGCCCAACCTTCGCATCAATTACCGTCTCTGGAACGAAGGCGCGCCGGGATCCACGGAATCGAACGATCGCATGTTCGAGAAAATACGCCAGGGCCTTCACCCTGAGTTCAATCCCACGCGCATTCAGAAGCAGAAGAAAGGCATTCACGTCAAAGGTTTGGTCTATGTGCACCGTGACCTCCGCTTCGAATGGCCGCATCCCAGCCAGCCGGTGCGCGCGGAGCGCGGGTTCTGCCACGGCCTGTCCTCTCACATCGGAATTCTGGCGGACGGCACCGTGGTGCCGTGCTGTCTAGACAAGGAAGGGGTGATTGCTCTGGGCAACTGCGGGACCAGCCGGCTGACGCAGATCATCGACGGAACGCGCGCAAAGAAGATCCGCAACGGCTTCAAGAACCGGATCCTCGTCGAAGACCTCTGCCGGAAATGCACGTTCATTTCCCGCTTCGACGACAAAGCCCACGGCGTGCCGGTTCCGGCGCCGCAGCTCGTGGAAGCCTAGCGCCCCGCGATCGTCAGTTTGTCGAAGAAGATGCCGGCGGGGACGAGGACGCTTTCGCGCTGAACGCGTTCCCTGGAGAAGCGGGCGTTGGCGAGATCCCGCTGAAGGACGCCGGAGACGGAGCCGCCCTTGACGGGACGCTTGCCGGTGCTGGTCAGTTCGTAACCAGCGCGGATCTCGGCTGAAAAAGCGCCGGTGATCGGGTTGGGTTCGAAGGCCGAGAAGGCCAGAAGGTGATACACGGGGCCGCCCTTCACGATGGCGGCTTTCAACAGATCTCCGTAGCTCAACGGCCCGCCCGTCACTTCGAGGTTTCCCATCTCGCCGGTCGCGGGCACGCCGAGGTAATCCGCGTAGCGCTTGTCGGCCAGATGCGTTTTCAGCACGTTGTTCTCCACGATGCACACGGGTTTGGCCGGCATGCCGTAGCCGTCGAAGCGGAACGACCCCGACGCGCCCGAGATCAGCGGGTTGGACCAGAGCGTCACCGGATCGCCGCTGCCTGCCTGCAGAACGCGGTCTCCCGGTTTGGCTTCGATCATACGGTTGTACTTCAGGCGCGCGCTGGCGCGCGCGACGATCGGGTTGAAAAGGTGGTCGAGCGGCTCATCGGTGAGGACGACCGGGAAGTGACCGGTCTGCGGCAGCTCGGCTTTGGTGGCGTCCCGGGCCAGTTCGGCGCTCAGCGCCACTTCGCCTTCGATGTTGAAATCCCGTGAGAGGCGACGCGTGTAGCGGTCGATGTACTCGTTCTCGCGGTCGCCGTTCTTCGCCAGAAGGATCAGCTCCATCTCGAGCGACGTCTCCTCCTGCGACACATCGACGCCGAGGTGGTTGACCAAGCGGGACGTCAGGCGGTCCACAAAAACTTCAGCGGAAGAAAGCCGGATGCCGCGTTCCTTCGCGACGGCGGCGCGGATCCGTTCTTCGGCGGCCACGGCCATCTCGGGGCCGGCTTTCGGATCGGCCAGCTCCACGTCGGGAAGGGGGCCGGTATTCCCCGGCAGCTCGAACGGCTGGTTGCCGACGAGACTGGCTGAGAACACGGCTTCGTCCAGCTTCCGTTCGAGATCGGGAAGCTCCCGTTCCGTGATCTTGAAATTGGACATGCCGAGCAGCGTTCCGCGCTTCTGATGGATGGAAACGAGCCAAGCTTTCGTCTCAACGACGCGCCGGCATTCCAGGTCGGTCAGCGCGAGGAAAGATTGATACGACGTCCGCCGGCCTTCCCGGACCTGCCAGCCCGAGAGGTTCCGTCTCTTCAGCGCGTCGACGATGGTAGAAAGCATCAGGCGAGCCTTCCGCGCATGCGCAGGTGCGGTCCGCCCGTCGTGTTCTTGACCCATTCCTTGTGGCCCTTGCCGCACATGCCGAGGCCGGAGATCCAGCGGTCGTTGCCGACCATTGAGATGGATTTCAGCAGGTCCGGAACGAAACCCGTCATGATGACGGGAGAGAACACTTCTCCCGTCAGTTTTCCCTTCCGGATCTTTTCCGCCCACAGGCCTTCCACCTGGATTCCCCACGCCTGCGGGTCTTCCATGCCGTTCGTCGCATGGCGGAGGTAGACGCCGTCTTCCACGGAGGCGATCAGGTCTTCCTTCGTGTTCTTGCCGGCGTCAAAAAACGTGTTGGTCATGCGGGCGTAGGCTTTGCGCGAGAAGCTTTCGCGGCGGCCGTTGGCCGAGCGTTTGAGGCTCAGCTTGTGCGCGGAGGTCAGATCGGTCAGGCCCTGCTGAAGAATGCCGTCCTTGATGATGTGCGTCCGTGTGGCGGGCTGGCCTTCATCATCAAAGAAGAATCCCCCCGCTTCGTTGATCATGGACGGGTCGTCGAACATGTTGACGATTGTGGAGGCGACCGGTTTGCCGAGATAGCTCTGGCTGAGCGCGCGCTCACGCACGTAGAGGTCCGTTTCCATGCCGTGCCCGAAACACTCATGCGCGATGATGCCGGACCATTCCGGATCGGTCACGATGTCGTACATGCCAGGCTCGAGGCGCGGCGCACTTACAAGCTTCTTGGCGTCCGCCACCATGCGGTGAAGTTCTTCTTCCGGAAGCACGGCGGCTTCGAGCCCCGCGTTCTTGGAAACGCCGGAGTGAACGTCCGCGGTCACGCCGTCCTTCGTCACGAAAACCACGAGGATGGCGTCGGTTCTCAAGATTCGCTGGGACATGACCTTCGTGCGGTTCACGAAAACGTCTTCGGACAGAGTGTGGCCCAGAACGGAGACCGCGTTGGCGACGAGCGGATCCGCCTCGATGGCGCGGCGCATGCGTTCTTTCGCGATGGTGAGGCGGTCGGAGAGCGGTACCGTGGAGGGATCCCGTTCCGCCAACGTAGAAAAATCTCCCGTCATGGCGACGCCGGGATCAATGACCGAATTGGGGCGCGACGGATCGGCTTCGGACATCGCCCGCCGCGCGAGCGACGAGAGCGTGGATTTCAGCTCCGGCCATTCCCAGTTGCTGGCGGCGTACTCATAAAAGCTTTGCCCGTTCCAGAGCGAGACGACGAGGCCCTGCGCTGGGTCTTCTGGCTCAACGGATTCCTGCATGCGGTTCACGCTGATGCGCGTGCCGGATTTTTTCTTGAAGAGCGCCGCGGCGTAGGGAACGGTTTTCTCGAGATGGGCGACGAGTTCGCCCAGTTGGTCTTTCATGTTATCGGCCAAGTCCGATCCTTCGGCGAACTTCGGCCATTTTCGGTGTGGCCAGCGCGCGCGCTTTTTCAGCGCCCGTGGCCAGGATCTTGATGAGAAGGTCCATGTCGCTCATCCATTCGTGGATGCGCATCTGGATGGGCGCCAGGCTTTCCACGACGGCCTCGGCCAGGTCCTTCTTGAAATCACCGAAGCCCTTGCCCGCAAATTTCTCGACGACGGCTTCCACCGTCATGTTCGCCATCGCGCAGTAAATGGAAACCAGGTTGGCGATGGCCGGGCGCTTCACTTCGTCGTACTCGATCGTCGTTCCGGAATCAGTGACGGCTTTCTTGATTTTCCGGCGGATGATGTCCGGGGTGTCGGAGAGCGAAATGTAGTTGTACTCGCTGGCCGCGGACTTGCTCATCTTCACGGCCGGGTCGTCCAGGCCCATCACGCGCGCGCCGAACTTGCCGATGTACGGCTCCGGAACCACGAAAAGTTCTTTCTTGTCCGGATAGGTCTTGTTCATGCGGCGGGCCACGAGGCGCGCCAGCTCAAGGTGCTGACGCTGGTCGTCGCCGACCGGCACCGCGTTGGTGTCATAGAGAAGGATGTCGGCGGTCATGAGGACGGGGTAGGTGAAGAGTCCGGCGGACGTGCCCTGACCGCGCACGGTGGACTTGTCTTTGAATTGAGTCATTTGCTGCAGTTCGCCGTAGTAGGTGTAGCAGTTCAATATCCATTCCAGCTCCCCGTGCTCGGGCACATCGGACTGAACGAAGAGAGTGGATTTGTCGGGATTGATTCCGGAGGCCAGTGTGGTGGCGGCCGTGAAGAGGATGCGCTTCCTCAGTTCTTCCGGATCCTGCGGCACGGTGATCGCGTGAAGGTCCACGATGCAGTAGAGACAGTCGTAATCGGCCTGCATGGCGGCCCAGTTCTTCAGGGCGCCGATGTAGTTGCCGATGTGAACGATGCCCGACGGTTGAATGCCGGAAAATACCCGTTTTGGTGTGGTCATGAGAGAGTGATCTGTCTTTGACAGGTTGAATTTTCTAAGGTCTTAACGGAACGCGTTGAACACTAGAAAATTCGAGAAGGAGCCCCAACGATGCAAGTTCTGATCCGTGGACACGAAACAGCCGTTCAGCCTCGCTGGCGCGATCACATCTACGACCGCCTGACCAAGCTGGACCGTTTTGAAGACCGCATCATCCGCCTCGAATTCTTTCTCACCTCCAGCCATCACCACCTGAAGGGAACCGAGGAATGCCACATCACCGCCAAGGTTCCGCGCAAAACCATTTCCATTCGGAAGACCGGCGACACCATGCAGGAAGCCATCGACGCGGCCGCCAAGGTTCTGGAGCGGGAAGTTCATCGCCTGTTCAAGGACATCAAGGAGCGCCACCGCCGTTCGAAAGAAATCCGCGACGTGAAGCGCGGCATCGTCACCTACGAGACGGGCCGGAAGTAAACCGCCGCACCGCTTCTTTTCAACTCCGCTTCAAAGCCTTTTCTGAACGGGCCGTTTTCGAAGAGTCCTCCCCGGAGGACCAGCGGAAGCGGCCCGTTTCCTTTCAGGGATTCTCCCACGTCGATAACCAGTTTCACGAGGTGACGCTGCGCCTCGACGAGGATGTCGGCCGAGGCGCGGTTGTGACCAGCATCCTCAACGGCCTGTTTGGCCTGCGCCGCGATGGACGCCACCGGGTTGGCTGACGTCACGATGGCCCGGATGTGATCAAAGGTGTCCCGCTTCGACGAGATGCGGCGCATGTATTCCCGTCCGATCCAGAAGGCCGATCCCTCATCGCCGATCAACGGCCCCAGGCCTCCCGCGCGCGTGGCCATGGCGCCGCGCTTGCCGTAAGCGATCGAACCCGTTCCCGCGTTCAGCACGATGCCGTCTCCGCCCGCGAAAGCCACTTCATGGCCCAGTTCGATGTCACTCAACACGCGGTCCGACTTTTTGAGCTTGAGGGTTCGCCGCCACTTGTTCTTCTCGGCGGCCGTCCACGCGCCGCGGAGTCCGATGACGACGACGGTGTTCGATTTTCCACGCGCCTTCCTGACGAAGGCCGGCAGCCGGGCCGCGTCCGAGGGCTGGGCGGCGACACCGCGAAGCGCCGCGTTCACGCGCCGCCACGCGGTTGTGCGCGTTCCCCCCACGTCGATCCAGAGGATGTCAGGCGGTTGGTTCACCGAAGATCCTTGAGAGCGCGCCTTCCACCTGGCATTTGCGGAATCCGAAAATGGCGAGGCCTGTGTCCCGCTGGCCGAACAGCGAACGGTCGTAGGGATCGCGCATCAGGACGATGATGAGGCGGCGCCCCACGTCGCGCAGGCGCTGCATGAGAATTTTCTGGCGCGGATGCAGATGGGCGTCGAAGCAAAAAAATACGGTGACCTTGGCGTTGGTCGCGGCCCGGACGCCGGCTTCTATCTCGGCGTCGGTCACCTCGAGGCCGTAGAGTTCGATCGCCGGCGCCTTCCCGGGCCAGCGGCTCGCGATGAATTTTTTCTCGTCGTCGAAGTCGGCTTCGATCATGATGCGCTTCGACAGATCCGAGAGGCGCGGAAACACGACCGTGGCCGCGGCCCGGTTTTCCCCCGACAAGGGCAGAAGCTGGTGCGGGTCCTTGATGGTCTCGACCGCGCGGCGCGCGATCGCGGCGGCCAGCGGCGCGCCTTCCGGGTCCGGTCCGATCTTCCCTTCAAACCGTGTCGGGCGTTTCGCCCGGAGGGCTTCAACGCGCGCGGCGCTGTCTTCCAGATCCTTCGTTTTCAGCACGCCGGACTTGTAGGCGGCCACGAGCGCGGTATAGACGTCGCGCTGCGCCTGGAAGTCGTGACAGCTGAGAATGAGATCGTGTCCCGCCGCCGCGGTCTTCACCGCGGCCGGGCCGATGCCGATCGATTCCCTGATCGCGCCCATCTCGAGGTCATCGCTCGAGATCACACCCTTGAAGCCCATTTCCGCGCGCAGCGTGTCGTGGATGATGCGTCGCGAGAACGTGGCCATGGCGCCGGGCGTGGGATCCAGTTTCGGGTAAAGCGGATGCGACGACATGATCACATCAACGCCGGACTTGATCGCGTCGGCGAACGGCGCCAGGTGGACCGCTTTCATCTCGTCCCACCCTAAATCCACCGTGGGCAGGTTCAGGTGGGCGTCGATCACGTTATGACCGCTGCCCGGAAAATGTTTCGCGGTGGCGGACACGCCGCCCGCCTGCATCGCCTCAATGTAGGCCGTGCCCATCTCGGACACGCGCTTCGAGTCACTGCTGAAGGCGCGGATGCCGATGTTCGGGGAATAGGACGAGGTCAGCACGTCGATCGTGGGCGCGAAGTTCACGTCGGTCCCGAGCGCGCGCAACTCTTTGGCCGCGATGGACGCCATCTTCCTGACCTCTTCCACGCACGCCACCCGCCCGAACGCATGGTTGTCCGGAAACACGGTGATCCCATCCCGGTACATGATCACGCGCCCGCCCTCATGGTCCACGCACACGAGCAGCTTCCGCCCGAGCGCCTCGTCCAGATCCGCAATGACGGTGCGGATCTGCTCCGGCGATTCAAAATTGATCCGGAAAAAAATAACGCCGCCCGCGCGGGTGCGCTTGAACTGCTCAACAACCTCGGGCGTCACCTTCGTTCCGGGAAACCCGATAACGAGGCAGGACCCAACAAGGTCTTCAATGGATTGTGTCTGAGGCATGCGCGGACTTTATCAAACGAGGCAGCCCGTCATAGCGAGGAGAGCCACGCCCCCATGACTCCAGGGTTCTGCTCCGAAGAGATAACGGGAGAAAGGAGCCCCTCTGCTAGGATTGGGCCGCATCGCCCCCGTCGGGGCCTACTCGCTCATTGTTGGAGTCGTCCGAATGTACTTCGTTTCATGTCCATAGCCATTTGCTACGAGCCCAGCACTGAATTGCGCTTCGCGGCATCGCTATTATTGACGGGGCGGACACGATGACAGCGAATCTCCTTCTTCAAGCTTTCGCAATCGCAGCAATTTATTTTGCTTTGAGATTCCCAGCCTCACCGCTGTGCAGCGAAATTGCATCGTGGCCACGGGTGGTTCATGTATTCCTTCTCGCAGGTCTTCTTTACTTCAGCTATTGGGCGAGACATCTTCCGATCGATCCTTCTCCACATGACCTCCCCGGTCACATTGCCTACATACGCCATATGGCCGTTTGGTCAACGCATTTTGATTACTTGGGGCAGGAGTATTGGCATCCGCCCCTTTACCATCTGGTCGCCGGACGCCTGTACGCCATCGCCGTCAACTTTACGAGCGATCCTCTTTTCGCAGTTCGTATCCTTTCCGTGGTTCTTTACAGCGGATTTGTCGTCCTCGGTCTCAGCAGCCTCGGCACCACGATGCAACGCAAAGGTCTCCCTTTCATTGTTGCGTCCTTACTGATCATCTTCTGGCCCTCTTGCAGCTTTTTTTGCTCCCGAATCAATAATGACATCGCCTTTTATGCGGCCTGGGTTGCTGTGCTTTACAATCTCACGAAATGGTGGGAATTTTCTAGCGCGACCAGTTTGTCTGCCGCGATCGCGGCACTTGGCGTCTCATTCATGATTAAGACCACCTCGGTGGTCCCTGCGAGTGTTCTGTTTCTTCTCGTTGCCTTCCGGCTCAGAAATGGATTTAGGGGAGCCAACTTGTTGAATCGACGCCTATTTTCTGGGATTTTTATTTTGATGTTTGGCTTGCTGGTGAATATGTCACGTCCGATTTACAACAAGATTAACGACATCCCCGCGGATCAAATGCAATTGGGAGGAACTTCCGAATTTCATCCCCCCCTCTCGCACTATCTCGAATTTAATTTGTCTTCCTACCTCAGTGCGCCGATACCAGAAATCTGGAATTCGAATGTCCCGTTCATGAATTATGTGAGCCATTCGGCGCTGTATGACGAGTCCTTCTCTGTTTCCAAAAAAGCGGGCTTTCAGCTGAACCTGGCTTTCCTGGCGTGGATCGGGATGACATTGCTCCTCTGCCTAGCCGTCAACCGGGCTCGGTGGACGGCCCTTGTGCCGCATGTTACGGTGGCAATCGTTTCAATCCTCGCGCTTTGCGTTTTCACCATCCTCAAGCACATGTCAGCGTGTCAAAACTTCCGGTTCGTATATCCCATGTTGATTTCACTTGTCACCATTTATGCCGCAGGCCTAGACGCTGCAAGAGAACGGCGGTGGTGGGGGCTTTACTGGCCCGGATTGATCTGTGGAGCGGCGGTGCCCCTTTTGGGCGTTCGCTTCTACCTGGGACTTTTCCTCTAAAAATTCAAACTGCACGAACCGGCTTGACGCCACCATGCGGCGACAGCGCCTGTTCACATCCGGGGAACGGTACCGGTTCCCAAGGTGGTGCCTTGAGAACCGGTACCGTTTTGGTATGGTTCCCCCGTGCCGCGTACCATTGATTATTCGCGCCTTCCTACTGAGCGGGTGAATGCTTCATCCGCGTCCATTGATCGCGTTTCTGTTCGTCGCGCGTTGAAGATCATCAACGACGCCGACCGCGCTGTTCCGGCAGTGGTCGGGCGCGCGCTTCCCCAGATTGAAAAAGCCGTGAACCTGATCGTCTCATCGCTGAAAGGCGGCGGGCGTTTGTTCTTCATCGGCGCCGGCACGAGCGGTCGTCTCGGCATCATGGAAGCGGCCGAATGTCCCCCCACTTTCAACACGCCGCCGTCCCTCATCCAGGGCATAATGGCGGGCGGTAAGAAATCCGTTTTTCGTTCGACGGAAGGCGCGGAAGACCGCGGTCAGGACGCCGCGCTCATCCTGAAGGCCCGCGCCCGCCGCGGAGACACGGTTGTGGGCATCGCCGCGAGTGGTGTGACGCCGTTCGTTCGTGACGGCCTGGCCGCCGCCAAGCGCCTCGGCGCTTCTGCGATCCTTGTCACCTGCCACGCGCATCCGCCGAAGAGCGCGGCGGCCGTCGTCATTTCCATTCCCGTGGGGCCGGAAGTCATCACCGGTTCGACGCGCCTGAAAGCCG
>JAYTIE010000283.1:0-2678 GCA_043732015.1 Elusimicrobiota bacterium
TCGATGGCAACCACGAGTGAAGCGACACCCAGACCAACCAGGGCAGCGTCGCTCGAATGACCAATAAGATAACCAACAACGGGGCCAAGCACGAGGGCGGCCCCACGAATAACGTGAAACATTCTGTCTCCTTATTTGCCCTCTTCGGGCTCATCGCCCTCTTTGCGTTTCAAATCCTTGAAGAAATCTTCAGGCGTCATCGTATCCAGCTTTTTCTTGAAATCATTCACTTCGTCTTCGCTGATGGGCTTCAGAAGTTCTGGGCAGGATTTGAACACCTCGTCATTGACGAGGATGGGGCAGTTCGCACGAACTGCGAGCGCTACGGAGTCGCTCGGCCGGGCGTCGATCACGACGTCCCGGTTCCCGCTTGTGAGGGCGATTTCGGCGTAAAAAGTGGAATCTTTCAGCTCAGTGATCAGCACATGTTTCATCTGGGATCCGATCTGCTGAAGAACAACCATGAAAAGGTCGTGCGTGAGAGGCCGCGGAAACTGCTGCCCGGACAGCGCCATGCCGATCGCGCCGCCCTCATACAGTCCAATCCAGATGGGAAGAAGGCGCGGGCCATCGACTTCCTCGAGGACCATGACGCACTGCCCCCCCACCTGGGAGAGCGAGTAAAGTCGGGTCGAGATCGCGGGCATGAAAATCCTCCTGGAGATTCAAAAAGTATAGCAATCCCCTCACGGGCGCCATAGCCATTCATCCGAGCGGAGATCGGAGCGTCTAGTGGCCGCCGGCGACGGAGGCAAAACCCAGGAGGTAGGCGAGGTCCTCGTCCCGGAAGACGACATTCGTGTACGCCATGAAGGCGGAGTGGTGCAGAACGTCCTCGGCCCGGGCGCCGAGCCAGAACCAGCGGGTGATCGCGACATGGCCGCCGATATCGAGATTCGCTCCACGGATGCGGTTGCCCCGAACGACGCGGTCACGATTGAAATCGTAGGCCTCGACGTTGAGCTCGAGGCGCCGGGCCACCTTTGGATTGGTCAGAGGCCGGAACGAGAGGCCCGCGCCGCCCGAGGAACGGATGGCGCCGGCGTAGCCGGTGAACGGACCGTAGTCGTGCCCCATGACCGCGGTGAACCGGTTCTTTCGTTCATAAACGACATGCTTCTCGTCATTCACGGTCTGTCCGATGTTGGTGGCGCCGAAGGCGTAGAACTTGCCGGGCTTGGGCTCGATGCGGATCCCGGCGTCGAACTTCCCTTCGTCGTCACGCGTGTCGTAACGGTACCGGAAATCCCAGTAGGTATTGAATGCCGTGAAGCGGCCGAAAACTTTCTTTGCGGAGGCCGCCGTGTCCTTTATGGAGGTCACGGCCTCTTTCACTTCTTCTCCGGTCTTCTCGTCGTTGATCAGCGCGCCGATCGCGCCCTTTCCTTCCTGAACTTTGGCCAGAATCGCGTCGAGGCGCTCGCTGACCGAACGGAATTTCTCGAGGGCGATCTTCACGTCGCCCTTTCTCTCGCCGGTGATTTCCTGGATGTCTGCGGTAAACGCCTTGGCGCTGGCGGTCAGGTCCCGGACGTTCATGACGATCTGTTCCATTTCGGCCGCATGGTTGCCCATGGCCACGTTCAGGGCGTCGGTGACGTGCCGGATGTTCGCGATGGACGCCTGGAGATTCTCGATCGAATCCCCGTACTTATCGTTTTTCTCGAACAGCTTCGAAAGCTTGTCGGCGATCGCCTGCAGGCCGCCGGCTTCGGAACCTTCGATCACCGCGTCTTTTTCAAGGCGTGGCTGGTCCGCGGTGCCGGGTTCGAGCTCAATGAATTTGGTGCCGATGATGCCGGTGGAGCCGACCTTCGCCCTGGCGTTCTTGAAGAGGGCGATCTTCGGGTCGATGTCGATGGCGACGCGGGCGCGACCTTCGATCAGTTCAACCTTCGCGACCTTGCCGATCTCGACGCCGGCAACCTTCGCGGCAGCCTTCGGCGGAAGCGCCTCAACGTTGTTGAACATCACGTAGTAGCGGACGGACCGCTTGAAGAGATGGATATTCCCGAGGAAAAGGGCCCCGAGAGCAATCATGAACAGTGAGATGATGAGAAAAAGGCCGACGCGGGTTTCCTGATTCATCAGTAAGCCCGGACCTGCATCTGGATGGGGCCTTCCGAGGACCCGGTGACAAACTGTTTCACGAGCGGATTGGTGGTATTGCGGATCTCGTCGGGCGTACCGATAGAGACCACCTTTCCCTGGTAGAGCATGGCCATGCGGGTCGAGATCTTATACGCGGAGTTCATGTCGTGTGTGACCACCACGGAGGTGACCTTCAGTTTCTTTTGAAGGCCGATAATCAGGTCGTTGATCACATCCGACATGATCGGGTCCAGACCCGTGGTGGGTTCATCGTACAAAATGTAATTCGGCTCATAAGCGATCGCCCGCGCCAGACCGACGCGCTTTTTCATGCCGCCCGAGAGTTCGGCGGGCTTGAGATCAGCGACTTCGGGTTTGAGGCCCACAAGGCCCAGCTTTTCGACCACGAGATCCTTCATGTTGCCCTTCATGTCCGGGCGCAGGTTCTTCAAGCCGAAGGCCACGTTCTCTCCCACCGTCATCGAGTCGAACAGCGCGGCCCCCTGGAAGAGCAGCCCGACCCGGCGGCGCACCGGGACGAGCGCGCGCTCGGGCAGTCCAGCGACGTCGGTGCCTTCCACGAACAG
>JAYTIE010000284.1:0-7085 GCA_043732015.1 Elusimicrobiota bacterium
CGGACCATACAAGAGCTTCTATGGCACAAGTACGTCCAAAATACCGGAGAAGAAATGCCCCCATGGAGAATCGAACTCCAGCTTCCGCCTTGAAAGGGCAGCGTCCTAGCCGCTAGACTATGGGGGCAAAAAGGACAAAAAAATGTGTGCCCGGTGGGATTCGGACCCACGACCCTTCGATTAAAAGTCGAATGCTCTACCAGCTGAGCTACGGGCACTGTGTCGCTACCGTGAAGCGCCCTTTGAGTCACGTCGGGAATTCAGAACGAAAGGGTAGGCTCACCGAAGACGGCCAAGTATAGCACATGGTCACAAATAGATAGACAAACCCGATTTCCAGAGCGTCAACAGGGCCTGAAAAAGAAGAACCCTTTTCCCGATGGCGTGTGCAGCCACGGGAAAAGGGTTCCGCTGATCCAAACAGCCCTGGGCTGACGATTTATCGGGAAACACTCTCCGCGGGCAGTTCATTGTCTGCGGTCGCCTCACCAGTTGAGGCGATATCTTCCGCCCCCGTCTGCTTCATGATGTCTTTACCGCGGCGAACCCAGTTCGAATCTTCACAGTGGACGGCAAGCAGGATTCCTCCTCCCTTCACCCGTCCCTCATAAAGTTTCGCTTCGTATTCCGGAATTCCCATTCCGATCATCGCGCCGACTAGTCCGGCGACGGTGCCACCGACACCCGCTCCGGCGAGCGCAGCCACAATCGGACCCGCAGCAACAAACGGGCCGACGCCGGGAATCGCGAGCAGTCCGATGCCAGCCAGCCATCCCAGCACCCCGCCCACGACTGCGCCGGAACCAGCACCCGTGGCCGCTCCTTCAGGAGCTTTGGTGTTCTTTTCATGCGCGAAGTCCTTCGTGCCGGTGCTCTGCGGAAACAGCACGGAAATATCCGTGTTTCTGAATCCTTCCATTTTCAATTTTTCAACCGCCAATTCAACCTGAGCGCGGTCAACGTAGATTCCATAAACAGCTGTGTTCTTTTTCATGGTTTTTCCCCTTTTCGATTATCGATATTTTGAGCTTACGAGCCCTTCACTGTGACGTCGTTAATCACGTTTTGTTCTCCGGCCACCGCACTGGCTTTCGCACCAACGGTCGCTTTTTCGGCTTCCGAGTGAACGGGCCCTTTCAGCGTGACCTTGCCGCCTTGAGCAATGATCTTCACGTTGTGCGCGTATACCGAGAGGTCCTTGTCACTCACGATGGATTTGCGGATCTCCCGAGTGATTTGCTCGTCCGAAGTCCCCGTTTTCGCCTGATCCGCTGTCGGCAAGGCGGCATTGCCGTTGCTCCCGTTCACAGCGGTGTTGTCCACTTCAACGGCGCTGGTTTTAGAATCGGCTTGTTCAGCGCCCGCCATTACAGCCAGGCCGCTGACGAGAATGATTCCCATGATCCACTTGCGATTATTCATGTCTGTTCTCCTTCTATTCCGTTTGTTGATACCCAGCTTTACGAACGATTTAACTCATCGTTCGGTTGCCGAATCGAATAGGCGAGGGCACGGGAATGACTTCAGGCGCGCGAGGGCGGAGGGAGATACGGGGCTAGTTCTGGAGGGCGGGCGTAACGACTTTGGCGACTTCAGGGCGTTCGGACATCAGCAGTGTTAAGCGGCGCGCCGCGTCCTTCCGATCGTAATCCTGCGGCGCCGTCTGCAACGTGTGGATAAAAACGTGCGCGGCATCCTCATAACGGCCCGTCTTCTTCAGCAGGTTTCCAAGCATGAGCTGAAAGAGAGGAGGACAATCGGGGTACTTGATCGCTTCCAGCAGCAGGCCGATAAGACCGGCGTCGTCCCCGCTTTCCTTGAAAAGAATCGACGTCAGGTAAAGATGGTAGCGGTAGAAGCTGGGATCCAGCTTGATTCCCTCGGTCAGCAACGCCTTGGCTTCGTGCGGCCTGTGCTGGTTGAACGCCAGCGCACCGGACGCTTCCAGAACCGGGCCGTTGAAGTAGGGGTCAAGATGGACGAGCCGCATCGCAAAATCAAGCAGGAGCGGGTAGCGGCCCTCGGACAGGTCGAACCGCTTGCCGGCCGCTTCCGCTTCTTCCTCCGCATTCTCGTTTTCGGAAACGCCGTAGTACTGAAGGAATTGGATGTAGGCGATGTCCCCCGCAATCCGGTGGGCGCCAAGAAGAAGCGCCCCGATGTCGCCCAGATAGTTCTCAGTCACCGCGACGCTTGTGACCGGCGGATAGGGCCAGGGCTGCGCCGAAAGGCGACGCTCCGACCAGGCCACCAGGGACGCGCAGACAACAAAAAAAGCAAGCGCTGTCCGGCCGGACTTCACGTCAGAATTCCTTGCGAGAGAACCAGAACGAGCTCAGCGCGAGGAACGCTCCGGTATAAGCCAAGCCGTAGACGAGGGTGGTCCAGAGTGGGAACGTGGCCACGTGGCCGGGCACCATGAAAGTGTCCCGCAAATTGAAGAACTGGAAGTTCGGCAGGACCCATGCGAGCGTCAACGCGACGCCTCTCATCACCCCGGAAGTGGAGTGCTGGATAAGGAAACGAAGCTCAGACCAGAAATGACCGGCGATCCAGAACGACGAGGTAAAAACGAGCGCCGAGACCTGGGAGGTTGCAAACAACGAGAAAAAGAGGGCAAGAGAGGCGGTGATCATCATCTTCCCCCCCGCCATCAGAAGAAGAAGCGGATACGTGTGCCAAAAAGACCACCCGTACGTGAATTCCACAAACAAATCGTGGTCGGAAAAGATGGCGAGCAGATGCAGAGCGGACATCGCCAGCATTGTCAGGGCCACGGCAATGATCAATCCGACATACCGGCCCAGGATATAAGTCGTGCGGGAAACGGGCCGCGTGAGGATTAGGTAGATGGTTTTGGATTCGGTTTCCTGCAGCACAAGGCTGACCGCACCGAAAATCGCCGTTGCAAGACCAAATAGCTCGAGCGTGACGAGCCCGAGGTCAAAGATCACCCGGACGCGATGGCCCGGGGCCAGCGCGCCCAGGAAAAGCGACGCCGCCAGAATGGCGCCGCCGAAAAAAAGGATGACGAGATAGAGCCGGTTGCGGATCTGTTCGATCACCGTGGTCCGGGCGATGGCGAGAATGGCGCGAACCTGGCTCATGACAGATTCGCTCCCGTGCGCTGAAGGGTCTCGATGAAGAGTTCCTCGAGGCGGCCGGGGTGATTGCGCCACTCCGTCGCATCGATGAGCCGCACGAGTTTTCCTTCCGAAATGATCGCCACCCGGTGGGCCAGCCGTTCCAGCTCGGAAATGCTGTGCGAAGAGAATAGGACCGTCTTACCCGCCTGGTTCAGCTTCGTCACCAGCTCACGGGACTGGCGGATCCCGAGCGGATCAAGACCGGTCACCGGCTCGTCCAGGATCAGAAATTCCGGGTCGTGAAGAAGGGCCTGAGCGAGGCCCACGCGCTGAAGCATGCCCTTCGAGAACTCCCGCATCGGCTTGCGCATCGCCGGTTCCATGCGGACCAGCTTCAGAACTTCGACAGAGCGAGGCTCGATAAGAGCGGGTTCCATCCCGGACAAGGTTCCGTAGAGACGGAGAACTTCCAGGGGCGTGAGGTTGCGGTAAAAGTAAGGCACTTCGGGGAGGTAACCAATCCGTCGCTGCGCTTCCCGGTTGGGAACCGGATGGCCAAAAATCGTGGCGGTGCCGGACGTGGGAAAAAGAAGTCCGAGGATGAGTTTCAGTGTTGTGGTTTTTCCGGAGCCGTTCAGGCCAAGGAGACCAAAGACTTCCCCTTTCCGCACTTCAAACGACAGGTCTTCCACGCCGCGGGAGACGGTCGTGCGACCGAGGTGCGAGCGTTTGTACGTCTTGGTGAGATGCGCAACCTGAAGAATTGTGTCCATGGGTCTTCCGGTCCCGGGGATTTCCCCGGAACCGGCACCACAATTAATTACAGCTTCACGAGTCGAACGTCAATAATGGCCGTGTTCGTGCGAATGGCTTCGAGCACTTTGTCGGGCACCACTTCGTCGACCGTCAGAATGCTGACGGCTTCGCCGCCCGCGTTGCGGCGGCCCACTTCGTACCCGCCGATGTTTATGTTCGCGGCGCCGAGAATCGTCCCGACGAAACCGACCACGCCCGGACGGTCTACGTTGGTGACGACCAGCATGTTGCCCTCCGGAACAATGTCCAGCATCAGGTCATCGATGGACACGAGATGCGGCACGTCGGAATTGAACACGGTTCCGGAGACGCGACGGCGACCCTTCGCGGTCTGAAGCTCCAGCGTGAGGAGCGCCGTGAATTCCTTCGCGTCCGGCTCCGCCTTTTCGGCGATCTCGATGCCGAAGTCCTTCGCCTTCGAGGTCGCATTGACAGCTGTGACGTTGCTCATGCGGGTCGAGAGAATTCCCGCCAGCGCTTCCGCGGTGATGGGCGCCAGGTTGTGGCGGCTTAAGGAACCCGCGCCGATGAGGCGGACTTTCGTGATGGGGCCGTCGACGATCTGCGCGCCGAACTTGCCGAGGCGGCTCGCCAGAATCATGTAAGGCTTCAATTCCGCCGTCATGCCGGCAGGCAGGTTCAACGCATTGCGCGGAACGCCCTTCTCGTAATATTCAACAACGGCTTCCGCGAGCTGAACGGCCACTTTCACCTGGGCTTCCTCGGTGGAAGCGGCGAGATGCGGCGTCGCTATGACGTTCGGGTGCTTCACCAGATCCCAGGCCGTGGTTGGCTCGGTCTCAAACACGTCGAGACCGGCGCCTTTCACATGGCCGGAATTCAGCGCGTCGAGAAGGTCCTTCTCGTTGATGACGCCGCCGCGGGCGCAGTTCACCAGGCGGACACCTTTCTTCATCTTGGCAATCGATTCCGCGTTGATCATGTTCTTCGTCGCATCCGTCAGCGGCACATGGAAAGAAATGAAATCCGAATCCGCGATGATCTCTTCGGCGGTGGTCAGTTTGACGCCGGTGAGACGGCACCACTCCGGGTCCGCCATCGGATCGTGCGCCGAAATCACCATGCCAAGGCCGATGCAGCGGGTCGCCACTTCTCGTCCCACGCGGCCGAGGCCGATGAGACCGAGCTTCTTGTCGACGAGCTCGGAACCCATGAAGCGCTTCCGGTCCCACTTGCCCTGCTTCATGCTCGCGTCGGCGGCGGCGATGTTGTGCGCCATCGCCATGATGAGGGCGACCGTGTGTTCCGCGGCTGAAACCGTGTTGCCGCCGGGGACGTTCATCACGATCACGCCCTGCTTGGAAGCGGCGGCGAGGTCGATGTTGTCGACGCCCACGCCGGCGCGTCCGACCAGGCGGAGGTTCTTGCCGGACTCAAGGACGGTCGGCGTCACTTTCGTCTCGGATCGGACGAGGAGGACTTCGGCGAGACTGACCTCGCGAAGAAGTTCTTCAGGCTTCATTCCTGATTTGATGGAAACGTCGAATTTCGGGTTGGAAAGAAGCGGTGCGAGCCCTTCCTTGTCGATCGGATCGGAAACGAGAACCTTTACCATCTTCTTCTCCTTAGGCCAGCGCGGACTGCGCGAGCTTGATAGCTTTGCCCGGCTCGGGCAGTTTGTAGCCCATGTCGGTCAGCGTCTTTTCAAGAGCGCCGAATCCGATCATGAGGTCGAACGCGTTCATGTAACCCATGTGCGCGATACGGAAAATCTTCCCTTTCAGATGCTCCTGGCCTCCCGCGATCGAGACGCCCATTTCGTCGAGCATCTTGCGCAAGAGGAGCGTGCCGTCGAAACCCTCCGGCAGGATGGCGCCCGTCAAAACATTGGCGGGCCGCGACGACAGCAGCTTGAATCCCAACGCCTGAACGGCGGCGCGGGCGGCGACCGCCAGTTTCTTGTGACGCACCCAGCCGTTCTCGATCCCTTCTTCCTTGACCATCTTGATCGCTTCGTTCAGCGAAAGGAACAGGGTGACCGGCGGCGTCCACGGCGTTTCATTGTCCTTGATGGAAGCCCGGATGATGGAGAAATCAACCGAGTAGCGAGGGCACTTGGCGGTCTTGTGGTGCGCCCAGGCCTTGTCGGACATGGCCACCATGGCGATTCCGGGGGCGGTCATGAGACCTTTCTGGCTCCCGGTGACGAGCACGTCCACCTTCCAGTCGTCCATTAACATCTCTTCGCCGCCCAGGCCCGACACGGAGTCGACGATGAGAATCGCCGGGGTCTTCGCGACAATATCCGCCACGGCCTTCACGTCGTTGAGCGTGGTGCTCGAGGTGTCCGTGTGCTGTATCAAAACGGCCTTCACGGCCGGATCCATTTTCAGGGCCTCAGCGATCTTGTTCGGATCGACCGGCTTACCCCACTCTTCGCGGATCGCCGTCACGTTCAAGCCGAAAGCCTCGCAGATCTTGATGAAGCGCTCACCGAAGGAGCCCATGGATCCGACGATGACATGATCGCCGGGAGAAAGCGTATTCACGACGGCCGCCTCCATGGAGGAGGTGCCGGAACCGGCGAGCATCATGACGTCCTGCTTTGTCTTGATGACGTACTTCATCCCTTCCTGAACGGATTTGAAAATTTCACCGAATTCCTTCGTGCGGTGATGGAGAATGGGTTCGGCGGACTTGGCGGCAACGCGGTGCGGGACGGGGGTCGGGCCGGGTGTCAGCAGGTAATACTTCTTCATTTCTTTGGAAACTCCTGTTCGTTAAATGACGACAAAGATTAGTTGGCGTGCGGCCGGAGCGTCGGACGCTTCGCGGCGGCGACGGCTTTCGGCGCGGCCGACTCGATGGCGATCTTGAACACGTCATCGATGGTCGCAACAGAGATCAGCTTGATCTCTTTGCGGATCTTCTCCGGAATCTCCGGGATGTCCTTCTCGTTTCCGACCGGATACAAAACGGTCTTCATGCCGTCGCGGAAGGCGGCCAAAACCTTTTCTTTGAGGCCGCCGATCGGGAGAACGCGTCCATTCAACGTCAACTCGCCGGTCATCGCGACGTCCTTGCGAACCGGACGGCCGGACAAAGCGGACATAATCGCCGTTGCCAGGGCGGTTCCGGCCGACGGGCCGTCCTTCGGCGTCGCGCCCTCGGGGACATGCACATGGACATCGAGTTTTCCGAACGGCGGGTGCTTGACGGCCA
>JAYTIE010000285.1:0-7067 GCA_043732015.1 Elusimicrobiota bacterium
GTTTTGTCGAAGACGGCGCCGTCGTCGGTCTTAAGTGACAGCCAGTCGGCTGCGGCCTTGTCGAACTCCGCGCCCTGCGGCGCGCGCGGGCGGCCGCGCAGGTAGTCGACGGTCGTCTGGTCCGGGCTGATCAGGCCGGCGCGGGCGCCCGCCTCGATCGACATGTTGCAGACGGTCATGCGCTGTTCCATCGTCAGCGAGCGGATCACTTCACCCGAGAACTCGATGACGTGGCCGGTGGCGCCGTCGGTGTTGATGAGATTGATGATGTGGAGAACCACGTCCTTCGAGGTGATGCCGTGCGGCAGCTTCCCGTCGACGCGAATCTCCATCGTCTTCGGCTTGAACTGCTGCAGGCACTGGGTCGCCAGGACGTGCTCCACCTCAGAAGTGCCGATTCCAAAGGCCAGCGCACCGAACGCGCCGTGCGTCGACGTGTGGCTGTCGCCGCAAACGATCGTCTTGCCGGGCTGGGTCAGTCCCAGTTCCGGGCCGATGATGTGAACGATGCCGGAGTTGGGATGCTTCATGTTGAAGCACTCAACGCCGAATTCCTTGCAGTTGTTTTCCAGCGTTTCGATCGCGTGCTGAGAATTGGGATCCTTCACCGGAACGATGCGGTCCGTGGTGGGGATGTTGTGGTCCATCGTAGCCAGTGTGAGGTTCGGGCGGCGAACTTTGCGCTTGTTCAGCCGCAGGCCGTCGAAAGCCTGGGCGCTCGTCACTTCGTGAATGAGGTGGAGATCAATGTAAATGATCGAGGCTTTGCCGGCTTCTTCCTGCACGGCGTGCCTTTCCCAGATTTTTTCGATGATGGTTTTCTTCGACATGGCGTCCTCTGCCTGGAATGGAACGGGGATTTTGCCTTCGGTTGCGACGATCGGCAGGGTGATTCCGGCTCCGCAATATTACGAAATCTCCCCCGGGGTGGGGTAGGCCCGCCCCGACAGGGGCGTCGGAGGGAATTTGCTTAAATGGCCGGACGAAAAACCAATAGATGGACGACCAACACTTTGAAACACTGCTCGAGCTGATCGAGCTCGAACGGGAAGCCGAAAAAGAAGAGAACAAGCGAGAACTGGAACGATATCCGCTCCAGGTACGCGAAGCCCTCGGAAAAACGGTGACCCGGCTCGAAATTACGGGGGACGACGTCGGCGTCGGCGGCATCCCGCTCCTGTTAATGGAGCGGTTCGCGGCCGGGGTCCGTTCTCCCGGGGCGGGAGGTCTCTCGCCGTTTCATGCGATGAATCAGGGCGACAACGTCCTGCTCTCCTTCCCGGAGGGGAGCCACCTGACCCCGGTGGAAGGAACACTATACGACGTCCAGGATGTGCGGGTCACGGTGGCGCTCGACCAAGCCATCCCCGATCCGCTTCCGTCCGGTCACTGCGAGTTGAGCCTTCTCGGCTCCGACGCCACCTACAAACGGATGCGCCAGGCGATCGGCATCGTTCGCCGCACCGAGAAGCCGGACCTGAAACGACTCCGCGACGTTTTTCTCGGCGAAAAAAAGCCGTCGTTCGCGACCGCGCCGAAGATTGATCCCCAAAACCCGAAGCTGAACGAATTTCAGCTGGAAGCTGTCCAGCGCTGCCTCGGCGCCGAGGACGTCGCCATCGTCCACGGTCCGCCCGGAACGGGCAAGACCACGGTTCTGGTGGAAGTCATTCTCCAGACCGTGAAGGCGGGCGGCCGCGTGATGGCGTCGGCGCCCAGCAACGTCGCCGTCGACAACATGGTCGAAAAACTTCTGCCCTATGGCCTGCGCATCGTCCGTATGGGACACCCGGCGCGAATTCTCGAACCACTCCGCCACGTCACGCTCTCCGCGCAGGAAGCCGAGCATCCCGGCAAGGAAGAAGTGAAGCGGATGAACGACGAAAAGCACCGCATGCTTACCCAGCTGCGGCGGCGGGAAAACCGCGGCGGAGGAATGACCTTTGCCGAGCGCAAAGAGGCGTTCGCGCTCATCGATTCACTGGGAAAACAGGCGCGAGACATTGAGTACGGCATTCGCCGTGAGATCATCAACAACGCGCAGGTCGTGCTGAGCACCCACGGTGGAACGAGCTCCATGCTAAGCCGTATCAAGTTCGATCTCGTCGTGATGGATGAGGCCTCGCAGGCCACGGAGCCGCTGTCCTGGATCCCGATCGTTCTCGGTAAAAAAGTGGTCTTCGCCGGAGACACCTGTCAGCTGCCGCCGACGATCTATTCCAAACCCGCAGCGGAACGCGGCCTCAAGGTGACGCTCTTCGACCGCCTCAAGATAGAACTGCCGCCGGAACTTCAAACACTCCTTCGCATTCAATACCGCATGCACGAAGACATCATGCAGTTCTCGTCGGATAATTTTTACGAAGGCAAGCTGATCGCCGACGAGACCGTTCGCCATCACACGGCCAGCGAGCTCCCAGGCGTGACGGAGTCCGACCTCACGAATGTTCCCGTGGCGTTCGTGGACACGGCGGGCACCGGCTACCTGGAGGCCTGGAACGAACTGCTGGAGAGCCGCGAGAACGAAGGCGAAGCGGGCCTCGCGATGCGTATTTATGAACAGCTCCGCCAATCCGGCATTCAGCCCCACGACATCGCCATCATCACGCCGTACGTGGCGCAGGTGAAGAAACTGCGCACGATGTCGACAGAGAAGGGCGTCGAGATCGGCAGCGTGGACAGCTTTCAGGGGCGCGAGAAGGAAGTTGTGATTCTCTCGCTCGTTCGCAGCAACGAGACGGGAGAAGTCGGCTTTCTCGACGACACGCGTCGGATGAACGTCGGCATGACGCGCGCCCGCCGCCTTTTGATCGTGATCGGCGACAGCGGAACCATTGTTCGCCATCCATTCTACAAGGGCTTCCTGTCGTACGTGGAAAAGTTGGACGCGCACCGGAGCGCCTGGGAATGGATGCCGCAATGAGGCCGATGAGGTCCCGGTTATTTTCGGCCTCTCTCCTTCTGGCGGCTGTTGCGAGCGGACTGGTCGCCGGGGAAACCCATCTTCGGAGAGGTCCGGGCGTCAACGACGCCTCGCTCACTGCGAATCCGGAACCGGAAGTCATCGGAGACGGCCGCGGCGGACAGGGCAGCCACACGCCGCGCTTGAACCATGACGGGCGCTTCGTCGTATTCGAATCCACCGTCCGCCTGTCGCGGGACGACAACGACAACCGGCGCGACGTCTACGTCTACGACCGGACCGCGCGCATCTACCGCAAGATGCACCGTCCGGAAGGCTCGTACGCCACCGGAGGGGGAACCATTTCGCCCGATGGTGAGTACGTGGCGTACCATTCGTACGATGTCGCCGCGCGTCAGGGCATCGAACCCATCACGTCCATTCTTCTGGTGGAGCTGGAGACGGGGAACACGCGCCGGATTCCGCCGCCATGGAAAGGTCCCAATTCGAAGGGCGAGGCGCTTTTCCCGGAACTGGGGAACCACGGACTGCCGATGGCCTTCACCTCCAGCGCGCCCGGGCTTGCGAGTCGGACCCTTCTGAACATCCGGCAGGTCTATCTCTACGACCGTTCCAGCGAGGACATTCGGCTCATCAGCCACGGCACGGACGGTTCCCCGGCCAACCGCGCGTGCGCTGAGGCGCGCGTGAGCCGCGACGGCCGTCGGGTCGCGTTTCTGTCGTCAGCCACGAACCTCGCGGTGGAACTCCCGAAAGATTCTCTGGCCTTTCACCTTTATTACGTCGACCGGTCCACTGGGACCTTCATCCGCGTGGATGACATCGAACGCGGCGTTGACCCGAAAGGCTGGATCGTCGACGGTCTTGACATGGATGAAGAGGGGAACACGGTGGTGTTCCAGGCGCGCGCGCGTCACACGGGAAAATCGCGCGAGACGCTTGAGAACTCGGACCTGTTCGTGTTCGATGCCAGCACCGGAACCGCGGCGCGCGTGACGAGCGGAATTTTCGCGGGGCGCTCCAGCAGCGCGCGCATCAGCGGCAACGGTCGCTGGATCGCTTTCATCCTGACCCCGAACCCGGGAAAACGGGAGACCGGCGGCGTTGTGGTTTATGACCGGCTCCGGAATCTCTGGCGGATGGCGGTCAGCGGCCGGTGCCTGAGCCCCGCCATCTCCGGCGACGGACACTGGATCGCCTTCGAGTCCGCCGATTCCTCCATCACCCATGACCGGAAGGGAACCAGCCGGATCTTCGTTCTCGAAAATCCTTCCTATGAGGTCGTCGATGCCAGCCATTGAAGCGCGGAATCTCGCCAAAACCTATTTCGTCTCCCAGCGCGGAGAGGGCCTCTGGGGATCCGTCAAAGGTCTCCTCGTGCGCGAGCATCGTGAGGTTGAAGCCGTCAAATCGGTCTCCTTCGATATCGCGCCGGGTGAACTGGTCGCCTTCCTCGGCCCCAACGGCGCCGGAAAGACGACCACGCTTAAAATGCTCTCGGGCCTTCTGTATCCGACGGGCGGGACCCTTTCCGTTCTGGGCGGCGTTCCGTTCGAGAAGAAGCCGGATTTCCTCCGGCGCTTCGCGTTCGTGATGGGCCAGCGCCACCAGTTGTGGTGGGAGCTTCCCGCGCTCGACACTTTCCGGCTGAACGCCGCCGTGTTCGATCTGGACAACGCCCGCTACAAACGCCGGTTGGAAGAACTGGACTCGCTCCTTCAGCTGAGTTCTCTCTGGAACACGCCGGTCAAGAAGCTTTCGCTGGGCCAGCGCATGAAAATGGAACTTGCCTGCTCGCTGATCCATGAACCCGAATTGCTTCTCCTGGACGAACCCACCATCGGTCTCGACGTGGTCATGCAGAAGACGCTGCGCGACTTCATCGCCCGGCTGAACCGCGAGCAGAAGACGACGGTCCTTCTGACGAGCCACAACATGGACGACATCGAAACGCTCTGTCGCCGGGTGATCGTGATCCATCATGGGCGAATCCTTTTTGATGGCGACCTCCCGGACCTCGTGAAGGGTTTCGCGCCCGACAAACGCGTCACGGCCGTTCTGAGGGAAAACCGCTCGCGGTCCGAACTGGAACGGTTCGGCGTCCTGCAGGAATATGCCGCGGACCGCGCCGTCTGGGACATTCCGCGCGCCGACGCGTCGCTGGGCGTTGCTGACATTCTCTCCAAGCTTCCCGTCGCCGACCTTACCGTCGAGGAGATGCCGCTCGAGGACGTGATCCGGAGGATCTTCAGGGAAGGCAAGGTCTGAAGAAGTACTGGATTCTTTTCACGCTCTCCTGGCAGAAGCAGCTCGAGGTCCGCTCGGACTTCATCTTTGAGCGCGGCCGCAGCGTGGCCATGCTGCTGTCTCTTTATTACCTCTGGACCGCTCTCCTCGACAACCGCTCCGGGCTGGCCGGGTACAGCCGCGAACAGCTCCTGACCTATGTGCTGGTGATGACCCTTCTCAGGGCCTGGGTGCTGGCCTGCGTCACCGACCGCATTCCGTCGGAGATCTCCCGAGGGAAGATCTCCGAGCTGGTTCTCCGTCCCATGGCCATGGTTGGGTTCTGGGCCACGCAGGACGTGGCCAACAAGGCGCTGAACATCGCCTCGGCCGTGATCGAGCTGTCGGTCTTCATTGCACTCGTGCATCCGCCTCTCATGGCGCCCGTTTCTCTCGGCGCCGGCGCCGCGTTCGTTCTCTCGATGCTGGGCGGCATGGTCATCTATTTTGAACTGAGCTGGCTCCTGGGCGTGCTGGGGTTCTGGACGGCGCAGTCGTGGGGGCCACGCTTCTGCTTCGAGGTCGTGCTGGAGTTTTGCGCGGGCGCTTACTTCCCGATCGACATCCTCCCGCAGCGTGTGCAGTCCGTCATGAACGCGCTGCCGTTTCCGTACCTTGTGTTCCACCCGCTGTCTATTTATCTCGGGCGCGCGCCGGTGTCGTCCTACGTCGGAATCTTCGCCACACAGGCCTGCTGGATCCTGGTGCTCGGCGTTGCCGGTGCGTACATGTGGAGAGCAGGCCTTCGGCGTTATGCGGCGGAGGGCGGATGAGATCTATTTTCCGTCGCTATGCTCGCATCTGGCTGGCGCTGGCTCAAAACAGTTTCAGCACGCAGATGTCCACGTCGCTCGGATCGGCGGGTTATCTCGTCGGTAAATTGGCGCGGCTGTTCTTCTTCCTGACCTACCTGCTGGCCATCTTCAAGAATCTCCCGACGCTGAAGGGCTACACGCTGGCGCAGGTGGTGCTGTTTTTCATGACGTTCAACCTGGTTGACGTCGGGGCCCAGTTCCTGTTCCGCGGACTTTACGGCGTAAAGTACCTGATCGAGGAGGGCGACTTCGACAAGATCATCACGCAGCCCGCGCATCCGCTGTTCCGCATCTCGGTCATGGGCGTGGATTTCCTCGACCTTCTCACGCTGATCCCGGTGGGGTGCGTTACCCTCTGGACACTGGCGCGCCTGCCGGCGCCACCGACGGCGACAGGCGTTTTCCTCTATGGGTTGCTCATGCTGAATGCGCTTCTGATTGCCTACGCGTTCCACGTGGCCGTGGGGGCCCTCTCGGTGCGAACGCACGAGTTCGAGAGCGCCATCTGGGTCTACCGGGACGTGATGACGCTGGGCCGTTTCCCCGTCAACATCTACAACGACGTGCTCCGCGGACTGTTCGTTACCGTCGTGCCGGTCGGCGTCATGATCACGTTCCCCGCCCAGGCCCTGATGGGACTTCTGACGTGGAAATGGGTCTTTTACGCGCTGGGACTCGGCCTGATTGTGAACGCCTGCGCCCAAATGTTCTGGCGCTCCAGCCTCCGGGAGTACACCTCCATCTCGAGCTAAGAGGGAGAATTCGAATTTCCCTCTTGTAGAAGCGAGCGCATCAAATGTTATATTCCCCCAATCAAAATGGAACGCAGGCCGTTAGCGGCAGCGCACACATCCTTCAGGAGGAATCATGGCGACAGCGAAAAAAGCAAACTCGGCTTTCATGAAGCCGATGCAGATCTCGGAAGAACTCGCGGAAGTGGTCGGCAGCAAAGCCATCCCGCGCACCGAAGTGACCAAGAAGCTTTGGGTCTACATCAAGAAGTACAAGCTGCAGGACAGCAAGAACCGTCGGATGATCAACGC
>JAYTIE010000286.1:0-2663 GCA_043732015.1 Elusimicrobiota bacterium
CCGCCGGTACCGGCTCGCGAAGGAGAAAAATCCCGAGCTCAAACTCTATGTCCAGCTGGCCGACGACGACGCCTACTTCCCTCTGGACCGCCGTTTTGAACGGGATCATCCGCGTGAACTCCAGGTGTCGCCCATTGAAAGCAACATCCGCCTTCTGGAAGACCCCGAGCTCGCCACACGCATCATTGGCCACCCCGTGAAAGTAATCAGCGCCAATCCTATCGCTCCGCAAATCGAGTGGAATGGAAAGATACGGGGAATCTTTAAATATATTTTCCAGCAGTTCACGCACGCGCGCCGGGACCGGTACCGCATCGCGCTGGCTCAGGTGTATGGCGCGAACACGACCCTGAACATCGAGGACTTTCCTGAACGGTTTCCGCCCGCGATTTCCGCGGGTGACTGCTTCCTGTGCGCGACGTTCTATCCGCTGATTTCGACAAATCCGTACGCGTATTTCGAGCATGCGGAACCCGGCGACTGGACCACGTTCATTGTTCGCTACGTCCGCGATCTCCTGTTCCACAGCCACCTGGACAATTTTTTCGAGGACGATCCTGGGTTCGCGGAACGTTTCCGGGCGTTTGAAAAGGGCCGCAAAGACAGCCACGACCGGCTCACGAAAATGGTCTATGCGAAACATCACTTTCTGTCCTGGAAAGGAATGCTTCACTGGCTGAACGGCCTCGTCAAGCGGGTGATCGCCTTCCGGGTCGCGCGGGGATGGCTTCCGAAAGTCATGACAGACCGCTTCCGGTATTACCGCGGAACGAACGTCTCCAATTCGGCGGGCCGCCGGGCCACCGCCATCCTGAACACCGGCAAGCGCGGTTTCGCTTTCCTTTCTGCCGGCGGACGCGTGATCCAGACGCAGGAAGAACGCCTGTGGGAGTTCGTGATCATCGCCATGGACTACGACACGAACCTGGACAACGAATTGAATTACGACGAGGTCCTTAAATCCATTTCCCGCGCGGAGAGCCTGAACGAAGCTGGCCGGGAACGTCTGAGCACGCTCCTCGACAGGATCTGGCTGAACCGCGGCATCGCGAAGGAGAAGGCGATGCCGATCCTCGACTTCGCGCTGGCGCTTCGCGCCTCCTTTGAGGCCAAGGAAAACGTGCCGGAGTATTTCCTCAGTCACCGCCTCTTCCTTCTGTATCAGTTCGCGCACAACCGGGACGACTGGGTACTGGCCTACGCCGCGGAAACCCGCCTGCTGGAACTGATCAACGACAGCCCGACGCCGACCTTCCTGAAAACGCTTTTCGAGGTGATGGAAAAATCTGAGGTCGCCTGCTCCCCGGTGATCGTGAGAGCCCTCATGGACGCGTCCCTGAAGAACAATGTGCCGATCCTCATGGGGGGGCGGCAGATTCTCGTCACCGGCGCGCTTGGAAGGACCGGATGGAAGGTGACCGATCTCGATAAAAAAGTGACGCGCGTGGTTTCCTTCACCACGCAGGGAGAGGTGGGCCAGATGGCCCAGTTGAACCGCGTGCTTCCCGAATATTTTCTGCGTGTGTTCAATTACGACAAGAAGATGGGACTGAAGATGATGGATTTCTTTCCCAACGCAACGCCATTCCTTGGCTTTCTGGAAGCCGACCACTCCCTCGATGAATGGCTGGAAGTGGGCATTGAAGTGGGGAAGGCCGTGACCGGCATGCACGCGCAGGGCTTTCTACATGGCGACCTTCGCGGCCCCTACGCGATGATTGACCGGGACGGCGACGGCAAGCTGTCCCTGCACTTCATGAATCCCGGCGCGTTCGAGTGGGAGGGCCAGATGAACGAACAGGCCGACATCTTCGGCCTCGCCAACATGATCTACTACGGATTGACAAAGCGGAACGCGCCGCTTCCGGGCGATTACGAGGAAGTTCGCAGCGTGCCCAAGAACCTGAACATGGTGCTCCGGCGCGCGCTGGGGAAATCGACGCGCGGGGAATTCGCCAATATGGCGGAGTTCGTCGACGCGCTGGTCGAATGCCGGGTCTCCCTTCGTGACAACATGGCGGATGCGAAAGACGCGCTGATTCGGCTGGGCCGCCGTTTTCCGGCGATCGCTCCCGATCTTAAATGGAACGATAAGAACTGGGATTTCGAGATGGGCCCCACCACCTTCAAGGGTTTACTTCCCAGCGAAATTGATTTTCTCATTGTGATGCTGGGTGAGGGGAACTGGGCCGCTCATCGTCTTGCAACCTTTCTTCTGATCCGCGAAATCCGCGCCTATCCACTCACGGCGGAAAACTTGCTGGAATCCGCGGATCTGCAGAATATTTTCCTTCCCGCCGAAGTGGTGCATGAAGCGATCGCTGGACGGATCCCGCTCAACCGCCCTATCCGTGTCGGAACGGAAAACTACACCATCCAGACGGAATTCAACCCCCGCGTGTTCCTGGCGCTCGACAACGTGGGGCAGAAGGTGATCCTGAAGATCACCGATGAGCGCGAGCGCGACATGACGCGGGAAGGACTGGATCATGATCTGGGAACGCCCGGCGAGAAGCAACCCCGGGTCAAGAATGTCATCGCCTATCACAAGGCTTCCGGAATCATGACGCTCCGGTTCCTGCCGGGAGATTTCGAAGAGGGACTCGATTTCGGAACGCCCACGTTCCTGCTTTCGGTCGTGGAATCATTCATTGAAGCCGCGG
>JAYTIE010000287.1:0-18342 GCA_043732015.1 Elusimicrobiota bacterium
CAGGTCGATGTAAGGCGACACTTCATCCAGCGTGGTATCGCCATTTCCGAGGTGCCACAACGCGTCCTGTGTCAGGGTGAGAAGGCAACCGGATTTCAGGGCCACTTCGCGGAGCGCGCCCTCATCCATACCGGACGTGATCTGATCTCGCAGGCTCTGGTTGATTTCAAGGAATTCGATGAGACCCAGGCGGCCCTTGTAACCGGACCAGTCGCACTCCTGACAACCCACGGCTTTGTAGTAGCCGTTCTGGAAGCCATGCGAGAGCATGAACGCCACCGTGATCGGATCGAGGTCCACGGTCGGCACGGACACCTTGCAACCGTCACAGAGACGGCGCGCGAGGCGCTGCGCAGTGACCGCCAGAAGGCCGGGACCGATCTTGAAGCGCTCGACGCCCATGTCCACGAGGCGGGAGAGCGTTGAAATGGTGTCGTTGGTGTGAACCGTGGTGAACACAAGGTGCCCCGTCATGGCGGCCTGGAACGCGGTGTCCGCGGTTTCGCGGTCGCGGATTTCTCCGACCATGATCACGTCCGGGTCCTGGCGCAGCACCGAGCGGAGCACGGCCGCGAAGCCGAGTCCCTGCTTGTCGTTCACCTGCACCTGGTTGATGCCCTCGAGGCGGTACTCGATCGGGTCTTCAATGGTAACGATGTTCGTGTGAACGGATTTGATCTTGTTCATCATCGAATAGAGCGTCGTTGTCTTTCCGCTGCCCGTGGGACCCGTGACGAGAAGAAGTCCCTGCTGAAGCTTGAGAAGACTTTCGAGGCGGCCCGCGATCTTCGGATTGAATCCCAGTTTTTCGAACGGCACTTCGGCGGCGCGCTTGTCGAGAATACGGATAACGGCTTTCTCACCGAACTTGGTCGGAAGGATGGAGACGCGAAGGCCCACTTCGCCCGACGAGAGGCGCAGGCGGGCGCGACCGTCCTGGGGGCGGTGGTGAATCGTGATGTCCAGGTCCGCCATGATCTTGATGCGGCTGACCAGCGACCCTTTCGCGAGGCTCTGGGGAAGAAGACGGATGTGGCGAAGGTTTCCGTCGACGCGATAGCGGACAAGACTCGAGGTTTCGTCATGTTCGATGTGAATGTCGGAGGCTTCCATGCGGACGGCTTTCTCGATGATGGCATCGAGGAGCTGGACCACCGGCGCGCGTCCTTCGGGCGCCTGAAGAATCTGCATGGGCGTCTGCCGCTCGCCGGCCACCACCTGAACGGCCTCGTGCCGGTCAAAGCGGAGCAGGAGGTCCTGCATCATGCCCGGCGGGTTGTAGAACTGCCAGATGAGACACTCAATGCGTTCCGGAATGCCGTAATAGGCCACGGGCTTGCGGCCGGTGGCGAGTTCGATTTCGGTCAGCATTCCTTTATTAAGGGGATTCGCGGTCGCGATTTCCACCGCGCCGTTGTGGGAACGAAGCGGAACGAACATGTAGCGGCGGCAAAGGCGTTCGTTGAAAAGCGAAAAAACGGACTTGTTGATCTGATCGTTGATGCTGTTGACGTATTTGATGCGGAACGCCGCCAGCACGGCCTGACCAATGGCTTCTTCGGTAATAACCTGACGCTCAACCAGCGACTGCGCGACAAAGGGGACGCGTTTTTCGCGGATTTCATCCAGGATCTGGACCACCAGAGGGAAATTCTGGAGCGCCGCGAGGATCCACTCATCCTCGAAGATGTGCGCCGGTGCTTTTCTCCTCACCGGTGCGACTGGCTCGTTTTCTGCCTTCTGGTCCGCAAGGACAACAGAGTTCAGCATAAGATTCCCCTTTTTAACCTGGCCGCTGTGCTTTTCGGGTTCAACCCTGCGTCTTTAGCTCAGTCCGCCATTATTAGCGACCAATGTTTACCAACTGCGGCCAAAGCCAAGTAGCGGAGGATCTCGGATTGTTTCATCGGGGCTTCCCCGGGTGGGAACTGTAACGAAATCGCAACAAGGTGAGATTAAGAAGTGATGAAGATCAGATGTTTTTAAAACTACAACGCTAAAAGTCGCATCGTATTCCGGGCGCTTAACTTCCTTAAAACTTCCG
This sequence comes from Elusimicrobiota bacterium, assembly GCA_043732015.1. Classification (GTDB taxonomy): domain Bacteria; phylum Elusimicrobiota; class Elusimicrobia; order F11; family F11; genus JBBRXR01. The sequence goes on from JAYTIE010000287.1 coordinate 2,045, forward strand.
CGGGTCTTCAGCGGGACTTAAGAACGTCCTTGCGCAGCCCCGATGGCGGACCGGGGAGAATTTTTGCCGGTGAACGAAAAACGGCCGTTCGGCAGAAGAGCCGGCTAGCGGTCAGGCTTGGGCACCTTTCCGCCAGCACGCCGGGCCTCGGAGAGACCGATGGCGATGGCCTGCTTCCGGCTTGTCACCTTCTTGCCCGTTTTTCCCGATTGCAGCTTCCCTTGCTTCATGTCGTGCATCGCCCGCCCCACCTTCTCCTTCGCCTTGGCGCCGTACTGTGTCATGAGATCCTCCAATTCATGGCTGTTCCCTCCGTACGAATCGACGTCTTCGAGGTTCGAGCCCCGGCAAAATCTATAATGTCGTCGATGATTACCCTTAGAAACCTTCAGAAGTCGTTTGGCGCACAGACCCTGTTCGATGATGCTTCCCTGCAAATCAACTTTGGTGACCGGTTCGCCCTGGTCGGACCCAACGGCGCGGGCAAGTCCACCCTGTTCAAACTGATCATGGGCGCGGAGCCCGCGGATGCGGGCGAGATCAGCCTGCGGGATGGCATTCGGTTCGGCTATCTGCCCCAGGAGACACCGTCCCTGTCCGGCAAAACCGCACTGGAAGAAACGCTGGGGGAAGAGGGCGACAGCCGCCGCGAAGCCCAGGCGAAGAAGATCCTGATGGGTCTTGGGTTCCGCGTCACCGATTTTGAACGCCCCGTGTCGGAGTTCTCGGGCGGATGGCAGATGCGCATCATGATCGCGAAACTCCTGCTTGAGGAACCCGACCTCCTGATGCTGGACGAACCGACCAATCACCTGGACCTGGAGGCGTTGCTCTGGTTCCAGAACTATCTCCGCTCTTATCGGGGATCGCTGTTCGTCATCTCGCATGACCGTGAGTTCATCGATGGTGTCACCACCCGCATCGTTGAGACGAACGCGGGAAAACTGAAGATTTACAACGGCTCCTACGAAGATTACGTCGAACAAAAAAAGCAGGAAGCTGACGCCCTGGTCGGCGCCTGGAAGCGCCAGCAGAAGGAAATCGAGGATCTCGAAATCTTCATCAGCCGTTTCCGCGCCAAGGCCAGCCTCGCCGCCAGCGTGCAGAGCAAGATCAAGTATCTGGAGCGGATGGAAAAAATCGTGCTTCCGCCCGAGGACAAGACCGTCGGGTTCGCGTTTCCGCAACCGGCGCGCGCGGGCCAGGTGGTAATGAACCTGAAGAGCATCCGCATGTCGTACGACGGGACCAGATTCATTTACGACGGCCTGGACCTCGAGCTGGAACGCGGCCAGCGCATCGCGCTCGTCGGTCCGAACGGCGCCGGGAAATCCACGCTTATCAAGCTTCTGGCCGGCGCGGTGCCGTTTCAGGGCGGCGAGCGTAAAATCGGCTTCAACGTTGAGGTCGGATACTTCTCCCAGCACCGTGCCCAGATGTTCAAGGAAGGCCGCACCGTGTTCCAGGAAGCGGCCGACACGCGCCGCGCGCACTCCGAGACCGGCATCCGCACGGTGCTCGGGTCGTTCCTTTTCCAGGGCGACACCGTTAACAAGAAAGTCGAGGTCCTTAGCGGCGGAGAAAAGAGCCGCCTCGGCCTGGCAAAACTCCTGCTCGATCCGCCGAACGTGATGCTGATGGACGAACCGACGACGCATCTCGACATCGCTAGCGTCGACATGCTGATTCAGGCGCTGAGGAACTATGAAGGAACGCTCTGCCTCATCAGCCATGACGTGTATTTTCTTCGCCAGCTCGCCAACAACGTGATCCATGTGAAGGAAGGCAAAGTCACCTGGTATCCCGGCGATTACGATTATTTCCTGCACAAGAAATCGCTCGAGGATTCCGAAGAAGCCGAGCTGTTCCGCACGGAACAGTCCATCGAAGCCGCAGTGCACCGCCCGGGGAAACCGGCGAAAGCCGCCCCCAAACCGGCCGAAGCGGCAACGCCCGCCACGCCGGCAGCCGCCACGCCCGCGCCGGCGGCGGGAGGCCACGACTGGAGTTCCGGCGGCAGCGGCTACAAGACGAAGGAACAGAAACGGAAGGAAGCCGAGGAGCGAAACGCCCGCTACCGCGACAAGTCCGACAAGAAGAAGGTTCGCAACCAGCGCGAAGAGCTGGAGCTCGAACAGCACGAAATCCTCCGCGACATGGGAAAACCGGAAACGCACAAGGATCCGAAGAAAGTGACGGAGCTGATGAAACGCCTGGGTGAAATCAAGAAGGAGCTCTCATCGCATCCCGGTTCCTGATCGCGGCCTTCTCGCTCGCTTTCCTGGTGAGCGGTCCGCCCGCTCTCGCGGGAAACCCGTACAAGATTCCCGACGCGCTCGACGGGGAAATCCGCGCCGCCTTCAACGACCTGTTCAATCTCCGCTTTGACGCCGCCCAGAGGCGCATCGACTCAATTCAGAGCGAGGCAGACGCGCATCCGATGGTCGCGCTGGCCAAAGTCGCGCTTGAATGGTGGAAGATCACCGTTCCTGTTTCTGAAAATGACGAAACCGCGAGCCGGCCATTTCTTGCTGCCTGCAGCCGCTGCCTGGCCATCGCGGATGGCCGGTCCAAAAAATATGACAAGAAGGCGGAAGCCCGCGTCGCCGTCGGAACCACCGTCGGCCTGATGAGCCGCTGGTCCGCGGCCAACCGGTCCTGGCTGCCGGCGTACGCGCGCGGCGTAAAAGCCTCGGCCATCCTTCAGGACGCGCTCAAAACCAACCCCGGCGCCACCGACGCCTACATGACGCTCGGAACATTCGATTACGCCCGCGGGGTTCTAAGACGGAAAATCAGCACTCCGTCGGCAACGGAAAGTCACGCGGTCGAATCGCAGGCGCTGGACGAACTGAGAAAGGCCTACACCGAGGGGACCTATTTCCGCGAAGCCGCCGGCATGCTGCTGGCCAGTCTCCTGATCAACGACGACCCGAAAGAATCCGCCAGGATTCTCCGTGACCTCCGCCTAGAGCTTCCGGCGAGCGGCTTCGTTCATCAGGTTCTGGTCACCGCGCTTTACAATGCCGGCGACATGGACGCAATGAAAGCGGAGACCGCGGACATGGCCGCTAAAGTTGATTCCGGCGTCTATGACAAATGGTTTCGTCCGCAGGTCTTCTTCGCCGAAGGCATGATCGAATTCCGCGGCCGCCAGTGGAACAACGCGTCCCGACTGTTCGGCGACGCGATCAGGACCTCCGACGAAACAAACCCCTTCGGCACCTGGGCCAGGCTCTATCAGGGTTATGTGTTCGACGCCATGGGGCGACGGGACGCCGCGCGGATCCGTTACCGCGAGGTGTTGCGCATGCGCGCGCGGTTCGCCTCGCGTGAACATGCCGACCAACGCCTGAATTCGCCGTTCCGCACATCGGACGTCGAAATGCGGCGCATCGAGCTTTAAAATAGAATCGGGAATATTTTCGGGGAGGAAGCATGCAGAAAGTCATTCGAATTTTCATCGGACTCATTATCGTCGCCGGTCTTTTGTCCGTCGCCTGCGTCTGGGGCGCGCTCCGGTTCGCCTACTCGAGCGGTGAACGCGCAGGCTATGTCCAGAAATTCTCCAGGAAAGGATGGGTGTTCAAAACCTGGGAAGGGGAACTCGCCATGGTCAATGTGCCAGGCGCCATGCAGGAGCGGTTCCTCTTTACCGTCCGCCGCGACGACGTCGCGGAGAAACTGAAATCTTCCATCGGAAAACGCGTTGTTATCGATTACGAACAGCACCGGTTCCTTCCAACCACAGCTTTCGGCGAGACCGAGTATTTCGTCACTGACGTCCATCCGGTGGACGAGGCCGCACAGCCGCCGCCCATGGCCGCGCCAGCGCATCTCTGATGAAGTCCCCGGTCCGCGCGGAACTCGAAGCTGCCCGCGACAAGACGGTCCCGGACGTGATTGCACCGGGCCTCACCGTTCTCTTCGCGGGGATCAACCCCGGTCTCTACACCACCGCGATCGGCCACCATTTCGGCCGGCCCGGCAACCGGTTCTGGCCCGCGCTTCATGCCGGCGGATTCACGCCCCGGCTCCTTTCTCCGTATGAGGAACAGGAACTCGTCTCCTTCGGCGTCGGCATCACGAATGTCGTTTCCCGCACCACCGCCACGGCCGACGAACTCACCGAAGAGGAAATTCGCGCCGGCGGCGAGGCGTTGAAAGAAAAGGTTTCCAGGTTCAAACCGCGCATTCTGGCGGTGCTGGGCCTCGGCGCGTTCCGCGTGGCTTTCAAAAGCCCCAAGGCGAAGATCGGACTTCAACCCGAAACCGTAAACCGTACCCGGCTTTGGGCCCTTCCCAATCCGAGCGGCCTCAACGCTCACTTTCAAGCCGCGGATTTCGCGAGAATTTTCCGGGAACTCAGATCCGCCGCTCAGGAGAAATGATGAAAACACGTCCGCGCGCGCTCGCCTCCCTGCTGTTTGCACTCTTTCTTGCCGGTTGCGGCTACATCGAAATCATCCCGAAGGACGTGCCCCGCGGGCCCGTCATGCCGGAAATCACGAACCGGATCCTGGCGCTGATCACCGCGCACGAACGCGGCACGGTGTCGACGGGAAATGAACGCTCCGATTCTCTCGCTACCTTGGGCACGCTCCGCACCCCGGCGGGATTCCGGCTTCGTCTCCGGTATCAGGAACTGGGCGTTTCCCTGCTCGAGACGCTGAAGATGTCAAAAGACAAGGATCTCCTTTCGCGCATGGTGGAACTGGCTCAATGGTCGCAGGACCGTCGGGTCAGGTCCGAATCGCTCGTCAGTCTGGCGACATTCTCCAAACCCAGCGATCTCCAGTATTTCAGAACGGCGCTGAGTGACCAGGACATGGGAATCCGGTTTGCCGCCATCGAAGCGGTGCAGCGTTGGGCGCAGGCCGGATCAACGGAATTCCTGCGCGATGCCATGCTGGACGCGTGGTCCCCGCTCATCCGTGTGTTCGCGGCCCAGGCGACCTTGTCGCTCGGGAACGAAGAAGGCATTCCTGTTTTGATCAAGGAACTCGACAATCCGAGCTGGGTGGTTCGCGCGCTGGCAGCGAACTATCTGGGAGATTTCGGGCGCGCCGAAGACAGCAACACGCTGCTGCTCGCGCTGAACCGCGAAACGCAGAATGATTTCGTCGTGGCCGAGCTTTCCGTCGCGCTGTTGAAGCTCACCGCCCGCTATGGGGGACGGACTATCGCCGGAACACAGCGGGTCGCCGCTCCGCCGTCCAAAGCCGCCAGGGCGGGATCCTCAACGGACAATGTGATCGAGATGGAACCGCTGGTCCTTCAGCCACCGCGTCTCCAGATTCCGGACACGGCCCACCAGGCGCACATCATTGATCAGCGCCTGCTCCAGCTCATCACCACCCGCCTCGGCCTCCCGCTGGATCCGGCGCTTCAAACCGATTCCAACTATCAGGATCTAAGCCACCTCGTGACGCCGGAAGGCTTCGCTCTTCAGACGAGATATTCCGAACTCGGCGTCGCGGTCGCGGAAGGTCTCGCGGGCACCACGGACCCGGTTCTTCGCGGTGAGTTGAAGCGTCTCGCGGAAACGGCCCGCAGTCCCGTCACCCGCGCTACCGCGCTCCTCTCGCTGGCGTACTCGCGTTCCGATGCGGACCGTATCGTGATCGAGTCGGCCCTGGGCGACAGCGATCCCGTCGTGCGCTTCGGCGCTCTGGAAGCCGCACAGGTCGGGCGCTACCGGATTGTCCCCGCGCTTCAAGGGGTGGCGGCAGCGGACCCTGTGCCCGCCTTCCGCCTGTACGCGATCCAGGTTCTGCTTACCCTGAACGAACCTTCCGCCTACTCGGATCTCACCACGAATCTGGACAATCAGGACTGGATAGCCCGCGCGATGGCCTTCTGGTATCTGGGCCGGTACGGCCACGAGTCGGATTACACCGTGGTGATGAACGGCCTGGCGCATGAACGGAATGATTTCGTTATCGCGGAAGCGACGCTGGCGGCACAGCGGCTGGCGCCGCCGGAGAAGTAGGCGCGAGCGTTAGCGGCGGCCGCGGCCGCCGCGACCGCGACCGGGGTTTTTCTGAGGCGAACGGGATCCGCCGGGACGTGAGCCACCCGAGGGTCCGGCGCCCGATGCGTCGAGGAGCTGGAAATCTATCTGGCGGTTCAGCGGGTTGGCGCCGGCCAGTTTCACGCGGACCGGCGTTCCGATCTTGAAAACTTTTCCGGTGCGTTTTCCTACAGCCATGAGGCGCGCTTCGTCGAACACGTAGTAATCATCCAGGTCCGCGAGGCGGACGAGTCCTTCCACGAAAAAGTCGTTCGGCTGAACGAACAATCCAAATGACGTCACGCTGGACACGACGCCGGCGAACTCTTCGCCCACCTTGGATTCCATGAAGCGGACCCGCTGGATGTCGATGAACTCGCGTTCGGCGTCCGTCGCCAGGCGCTCGCGCACCGAACATTCGCGGCAGATCTTCGGGAGCTGCGACGTCCAGACGCGCTGGCGCTCGGGAGTCAGCTTGCCCTGAATAGATTCACGCAGAAGGCGATGAACCGTGAGGTCCGGATAGCGGCGGATGGGGGACGTGAAGTGGGAGTAGCAGCGGGAGCCCAGGCCGAAATGGCCGGCATTGATCTCGGAGTAAACCGCCTGCTTGAGCGACCGGAGCACCATCGTGTGCACGATCGGCTGCACGGGCTGTCCTTCGGTGCTCTTCAAAAGTTTCTGGAGGATGCCCGGCTCACCGGACTCCATCCCCGCGGGAACGGGAATGCCGACCGCTTCCAGCGTGCGCTGAAGGCGTTCCATCTTCGCCAGGTCCGGTTTCTCGTGAACGCGGTAGAGGAACGGCAGGCTCCGCATGTGCGTGGCCACGGTCTCGTTCGCGAGGATCATGAAATCTTCGATGAGCCGGTGGCTGGAGAGGCGTGCGCGCTTCTTGATATCGACGGGGCGGCCCTTGATGTCGGTAACGATGTACGGCTCGGGAAAATCGAAATCGAGGGATCCACGTTCGAAACGCAGTTTGCGGACTAGCCGGGCCACCTTGTCCATTTCGAGGACGTCGGCGATGAGCGCTGAGTCGAGGCCTTCCGGCGCCTCGCCCTTCACCACGGCTTCCACTTCTTCATAGGTGAAGCGCTTGCAACTGCGGATCACGCTCTCGAACACGCGGTGGCCGACGACGTTGCCGTCGGACGCGATTTCCATTTCGCAGGACAGCGTAAGGCGCGGAACGTTCGGACGAAGGCTGCAGAGGTTGTCGGCGAGCGGGAAGGGAAGCATCGGAAGCACGTTTCCGGACAGATAGACGCTGGTGCCGCGCTTGTACGCTTCTTCATCGATGATGCCGCCCGCTTTCACGTAGTGCGACACGTCGGCGATGTGAACGCCGAGCAGCCAGTTTCCGTTCTGGGCGCGCTCGAGGGAGACGGCGTCGTCGAAATCCTTGGCGTCGGCACCGTCGATCGTGCAGACGCGCTTCTCGAACAGAACCTCGCGGTCCTTCCAGGCGGATTCGGGAACGTCGGTGCCGAACGCTTTGGCTTCGGCGTCGGCCGCGGCAGGAAATTCGTCGAACAGCTCGTGCTTGCGGATGAGGATGCGAAGATCAACGCCGGGTTCGGAGCGGGAGCCGATGACTTCGGCGAGAACGCCGGAAGCCGGACGGCCGGGCGTCGGCCATTGCACGACGCGCGCGACGGCCGCGTCGCCTTCTCGGGGATTCAGTCCCTGCAAATCGGTGAGGCGGACAAGCGTATCGTCTTCCTCGGACATGAGCATCGCGTCGCCGTTTTCGCGACGGAACACGCCAAGGAACGTCTGACGGGAACGCGTGATGACTTCGGTAATTTCGCCGACGCGGCGCGCGCCGGGAGCGGACGCCTGAAGGCGAATGCGAACGCGGTCGCCGCCCATCGCGAGCTTCAGACTGGCGCCCTGGACCAGAACATCGGGAACGCCTTTTTCCTCGGAGAGAACGAAACCGACCTTGCCCTTTCTCTGAAGCACGCCTTCGATGGTGCTTCCGGCGGGGCGCTTGTCCTCGGTCAATCCGGGACGGCTCGCGGGAGGTCCGCTGCGCTGGCCCCGGTTCTGTCCGCCCTGTTGGGATCCCTGGCCACCGCGATGCTGATTCTGACCACCGCGGGACGGGTTCGATCCCTGCGAAGGCTGCTGGCCCCGGCTGGGATGGTTTCCCCGGTGGGAGCCGGACCCGCGCTGGGCCTGTCCACGGGATTGAGAACCACGGTGAGTGTCCGGTTTTCCTTTGGATTCATGAGCGCGCGCCGGATGTTCGGTCGAATGAGGCTTCTCGGGCGCTTTTTTAATTTCGGGAGCGGGTGTGGGAGCCGGCACTTCCGGCTTCGGACGGCGGCGAAACGGATTTCTCATAGGGATAGGATGGCTTTTTATCAGCGAATTGAGAATGGAAACCGAGCGGTCCGCCCGTCAGTGATAGAAGAAATCCAGCCAGCGGGTCAGCCATTTCACACGGGTTTCGTCGCCGCGCTCGGCGTAAATATTCAAAAGGTTCACCATCATCCGGGAAAGAATCTGGGGGCGACCCGCAGGCTCGAGCATACGGTCATCGAATTCGGCGCCGGCCCTGAGTGAAATGGCCGCGCAATCCGCCTTCGAGAGGATGCCGCCGCCATTGAATGGATCGATGTAGCGCGGCCCCCGCGGCGTCGTGTGGCCAATCACAAAATGGCCGGGAAGGCCCACTCCGTAGACCGGAATGTCGAGACGCCATCCCACGAAGAGGGCCACGCAGGCGAGGGAAATGGGAATTCCCAACCGACGCTCCAGAACACGATTGAAGTAACTGTTCTCCGGGTCCTGATAATTGTCCGCGTTCCCTTTGAACCCCAGCTCCTGGAACAGGTAATGGCGCAAAAGATCTGCTGCTTCGAGAGAGTCAGGCTCGGTACTGTCCACGGCCTCTTCAAGCCCCGCGGCCATCGCGTCCAATTGGCGGCTCATCGCCTCGGGATCTGCGTCGCTGTGGCCCAGCTGGGACAGAAGGAATACACCGTGTTCCAGGTCCAGGCCATCGCCCGTTTCGGCCAGTTTCTTCAGGTCGACCTCAAGATCCGCGATGCGGACATCTTCGAGAACGCGGCGGGCTTCCACGCGGACGCGCGGATCGGGAACGGATTCAATGAGGGGACGAATGTCAGACGCGCGGGCCAAACCCGCCACCTGCTGGCGGGCCAGCGCTGCGGTTTCAGCGTTATCGTCGACGAGGAATGAGAGCAGAAGCTCGACGTCGCGTGGTTTGGGCCGCCGGACGGTCATCGCGGCGAGTATAATTGATTCCTTTCGCATTGAGGTATTATCAGGTCCATCCCCCGCCATTGTTCAAAGGAGCGTCATGTCTAAAGATTTCGTTTTTACCACCGTTAAGCTCGGGAAGATCTATCCCCCGAAGAAGCAGGTCCTGAAGGACATCAGCCTCTCCTTCTATTATGGCGCCAAGATCGGTGTGCTCGGATTGAACGGCTCGGGAAAGAGCACGCTTCTCAAAATCATGGCCGGTGAAGACAAGGATTTCATCGGGCAGGCGTTTCCCGGCAACAAGATCACGGTCGGCTATCTGGCCCAGGAACCAAAGCTGGACGCCACGCTGAATGTCCGCGACAACGTGGCGCTCGGCATGAAGAGAATCACCGACATCATCAAGCAGTACGAAGACATCGGCGAAAAGCTGGGCGGAGACATCACGCCCGAGGAAATGGAGAAACTCCTGAACCGTCAGGCCGAGCTCCAGGAAAAAATTGAGGCCGTGAACGGCTGGGAGCTGGACCGCACGCTCGAGATCGCGATGGACGCGCTCCGTTGCCCTCCCGGAGACTCCGAAGTCACGAAGCTCTCGGGTGGAGAAAAGCGCCGCGTCGCGCTCTGCCGCCTGCTTCTCTCCGCGCCCGATCTCCTTTTGCTCGACGAACCCACCAACCACCTTGACGCCGAGAGCGTCGCGTGGCTTGAAAACTTCCTGAAGGATTACAAAGGCTCCGTCGTGGCCGTGACGCACGATCGCTACTTCCTAGACAACATCGCGCAGTGGATTCTCGAGCTGGACCGCGGCGAAGGCATCCCGTTCAAGGGCAACTACTCATCGTGGCTCGACCAGAAATCGAAGCGCCTGGCGCTCGAAGAAAGCAAGGAAAGCCAGCGCCAGCAGACGCTCGAGCGCGAACTCGAATGGATCCGGGCGAACCCGAAGGGCCGCACCACCAAGAGCAAGGCGCGCGTGGCCCGTTATCAGGACCTCCTCGAAGCCGATCCGACCAAGCTCGCCGAGGAACTGGAAATCTACGTTCCGCCGGGACCGCGGCTGGGCGACATCGTCGTCGAGACCAAAGGGCTCGGAATGGCGTTCGGCGACACGATTCTCTTCGAGAACGTGAACCTCATGATCCCGCCGGGCGCAGTCGTGGGCATCATCGGGCCGAACGGCGCCGGAAAGACCACGCTCTTCAAGATGATCACCGGCCAGCTGAAACCCACTCAAGGGACGATACGCGTCGGCGAGACCGTCAAGCTATCCTACGTCGACCAGTCACGCGATTCGCTGAACGACGAGAAGACCGTGTGGGAAGAGCTGACCGGCGGCCTCGACGTCATCACGCTCGGCAAGAAGGAAATCAACTCGCGCGCTTATTGCGCGCGCTTCAACTTCTCCGGTCAGGACCAGCAGAAGAGGGTCGGCAGCCTCTCGGGTGGAGAGCGCAACCGCGTCCATCTGGCCAAGATGCTCCAGTCTGGCGGAAACGTTCTCCTCCTCGACGAACCGTCGAACGATCTCGACGTGAACACGCTGCGCGCGTTGGAAGACGCCATTCTCAACTTCGCGGGCACGACGCTCGTGGTCAGCCACGACCGCTGGTTCCTGGACCGGGTCGCCACGCACATGATCGCGTTCGAAGACGACAGCCAGGTCGTGTTCTCCGAAGGCAATTACCAGGATTACGAAGCCAAGCGCGTGGAGCGCATGGGCTCGGCCGCGACCCAGCCGCACCGCGTCCGTCACAAGAAGCTGACGCACTGATGACGACGGCGTTCGAATCCCGCGAGCTGGCCGGCGTGAAGGCATTCGTCTGCCGCCCGCTGGAAGCCGCCGGTTTCCTGAACGCGTTCAGCAGCCGTCCGGGCGGCGTCAGTCCGCTGCCCGACAGCGCGTTGAATCTCTCCTACATCGGGGACGACGCCGCCAACGTCGAAGAAAATCGCCGGCGCTTCCTGCGCGCGGCGGGCATTCCTTCCTATCCGCTCGTCACCGTGCGGCAGACCCACTCTTCCGTCGTCGCCGAAGCGCGCGAAGACCTGAGCGCCGACACGGAAGCGGACGCGATTGTCGCGACGAAAGCGGGCCTGCTGGTGGCCGTGAAGACAGCCGACTGCGTTCCCATTCTCCTGGGCGACCCGGTGGCCGGCGTATCCGCTGCCGTGCACGCGGGCTGGCGCGGCGCCGCCGCGAACATTCTGGGCGAAGCCGTCCGCGCGCTGACACAAGCCGGCGCAGACCCCAGACGTCTCATGGCGGCGATCGGCCCGGCCGCCTGCGGAAAATGTTTTGAGGTGGGACCGGAAGTGGCCGAACAATTTGCGGCGCTCGGTTCCGCCGACGCGTTGACGCCCTCGGGCGACCGCTCGCGGCTCGACATCCCGAAGGTCTGCGCAGCGCAGTTGAGAAACGCGGGTGTGAACCCGGACAACATCCACCAGAGTGAATTGTGCACGATGCACGAGGAAGGCCTGTTCTTCTCTCACCGCCGCGAGGCGAAAAACGGAAAGTCTGTGGGTCGGATGATGTCGGTTGTCGGCCAGCGCGCCTGACTCGGTTCGCTACAGCTTTTCCCGGATCAGCGCCGAGAGTTCATTCGACGGCGCCGCATTTCCCGCGAGCAAACTGTTGGCCCCGGTCGCATCCATGTAGTGCGAGGCGTGAACCATCGCGCGTTCCTTGGGCTCGGGCAATTCACTGAAATACGCATCCCGCGTCTCCGCCAGATCTGAATTCTCCCGGGAAAACATAACGAACAGGATTTTGGTCTTTCCCGCAGGCAGAGATTTCAGAACCCGTCCGGGATCGAAGTAATCAGAATTGGCCTGAATCCAGGTCGCGAGGGTCAGCGGAGGATTGAATCCGTATTTCCGGTTTGCCTCCCGCAGTCGAAAGGCCGCATCGTGCAACTTGTCCTGCTTCTCCCGTCCCGCGCCCATGACCACGATGCCCGCCACCGGCCGGCCCAGCGTCATCATCCGCAGCGCCTGAAGGCAGCCCATGGAATGCCCGGCCACGATGATCGGCCGTTCGCCGGCGACTTTTTTCAGCGCATCGTAAGCAGCCAGATCGTGGGGCGCGACGTCCCAGGCCGCGACCGGATCCGTGCTTTTCGGGACGGGACTTTTTCCGTAACCCGGGTGGTCCATCGAGAGAACGACGTAGCCAGCCGCACGCAACGCACGGCGAATCGGAATGGAGGCCGGCTGCCAGGCCCCCATCGAATGATAACCGTGGAAGAACAGCGCGCCGCCCACGGGTTCACCGGCGGGGCGGTCCAGCCAGGCGACGGCTCCCGTCGGCAAAACGATTTTCTCCGTTCGGGCGATCGGCGTCAGGCCGGTGAAAGGAATAACACGCGGATTGTTTGAGAGGAACCGCAGGATCATCCGCGAACTGTCAGGCCCGGCCAGTCCGACGACCGCGCAGACCGAGCAGAAGAGGACCCACGTGCGCGTTCGAAACTGGAGGGAAACCACCCCGCGGTCCAGTGCCAGCCCGGAAACGAGGGCGAAAGCCACCGTCGAAAGCAGCGGAAGGAGCGGAATTACCGGCACCGTGACCGCGCCAATCACCGCGACGGCCACAGCGTCCGCAAGGCGGGCAGGCCACGCCGCGCGAAACGGGATGAAACAGACAAAACCAAGTGCCGTGATCGCGGGGCCGTACCAGAACGGCGTCCAGGCTCCAGCCGCGGAAGCGGCCGCCCACGCGGCGAGACCGCCCATGAGCCAGCCGAAAAAATTAACGGCGCGCGACGTCGACGTGCGCGCAACGGCGCCGGCCAGGCGCAGAAGAACAGATAGGGACAACAGCATGAGAATGGCTCGCATCGCCCAAGTGTCTCAAAACCGGAGCGCAATTATTAGAATCACCGCATGACACGAACACCCGAAGAACGCCTTTCCGAACTGCTCACCAACTTTCGCGCCCGTGAACCCATCGCGGAAGGCTGGCTCTCCGAACCCGCCACCCGAAGCGTCATCACCGCCTGGAAAAAAATTCCTGTTCGCCTCACCATTCCGCTCACCATCGGTGGCGTCCCGATGCACGCGCACAACCGGTGGCGCTATGTCTGGAAATTCCGCGACCTGAATGCAGCCGCGGAACCTCTGGCCAGTGCCGCGGGCCTTTCCGCACCGGAAGCCGCCGCGCTGCTCGACCGGCTGGCCGCCGGCCGGTTTATCTACCCGGATGGAAGCGTGTCGAAGTCCGCGGAAGCCGCCGCTCTGGCCGGCTGACGGGAACCTTTCAAAGGTCCACCCGTAATCTTTAACGAAGCTATTTATTCAAGGAGGCTTTATGCCTGACAACCGTTCTCAAGCCGTTTGGAGTGGAGATCTCAAGAATGGACATGGCACCATGTCCATTGGCCGCACACAGACGCCGGCGCCCTATTCGTTTTCGTCCCGCTTCGAAAGCGGCGACGGCTACAACCCGGAAGAACTGATCGCCGCCGCGCACGCGGGCTGCTTCTCCATGGCGCTCTCGAACAAACTCGGCACCGCCGGCTTCCGCCCGCAACGCGTGAAGACCACAGCCAACGTGCGCATGGAAAAGACCGCTGACGGATTCGCGATCACCGCGATCGAACTCGACACCGAAGGCGAAGTCGAAGGTATCGACGAGGACCGCTTCGAGGAATTCGTGAACGACGCCAAGGCAAACTGCCCGGTGTCCAAGGCCCTGTCCGCGGTTCCGATCACCGTTAAATTCCGCCTTCTCGCAGGAAGAGCTCGCTAGAGCGCCATCGTGGCTCCGATGGAAAATCGCCGCTGGGTTCTGCGCAGCCGTCCGACCGGCCTCCCGGTCATGGACAATTTCCGCGTCGTCCTGACCTCCGTGCCGGAGCCCGTCGAAGGCGAGGCGCTCGTGCGCGTGAAATATCTTTCCGTGGACCCTTACGTCCGGGGCCGGATGCGCGACGTCCGTTCCTACGTTCCGCCGCTTCAGATTGGCGAAGTCATTGATGGATTCACCGTGGGCGAGGTGATCGATTCCCGGATCCCGACCCTCCAGAAAGGCGATCTCGTGACGGGACGGCTGGGCTGGCAGGACTATTCCGCCGTGCGCGCCGGCCAGGTGACGGTAATCCCGAAGGACGACTTTCCGCTCACCGCCTATCTTGGCGTACTCGGCATGCCGGGGCTCACCGCCTATTTCGGCCTTCTGGACGTCGCCGCCGTTCAAGCGGGCGACACGGTCCTCGTTTCAGGCGCCGCTGGGGCCGTCGGCAGCGTGGTGGGACAGATCGCGCGGATCAAAGGGGCCCACGCGGTGGGCGTCGCGGGGTCGGATGAGAAGGTGGCTTACCTTCGCGACATTGGCTTCGAAGGCGCCATCAACTACCGCACCGCGACGAACCTCCGGAAAGCCGTGCGGGACGCGTGCCCGGGCGGCGTCGACGTCTACTTCGACAACGTGGGAGGCGACATCTCCGACGCCGCCGTCACCGCATTGAACCGCGGCGCGCGCGTCGCCGTCTGCGGACAGATCTCCATCCTGAACCGCGAGAAGATGGAAATGGGACCGCGCAACTGGCTGCACTTTCTCATCCACCGCGCCCGGCTTCAGGGTTTTCTCGTCATGGACTACTTGGACCGGTATCCGGAAGCGATGCAGGAATTGTCCGGCTGGATGAAGGAGGGAAAACTTCGCCACCACGACACGGTGGTGGAAGGTCTCGATAACGCGCCGAATGCTTTTCTCGGGCTCTTCCGCGGCGACAACGTCGGGAAGATGGTGGTAAAAGTCAGCTAACTGTCATTGCGAGCGAAGCGAAGCAATCTCATGAATAAGTTATGAGATCGCCACGTCGCTTCGCTCCTCGCGATGACAACTAGCCTTTCGGCGGGTTCTTCGGCGGGGCCTGATCGAGTTGTTGAATCCGGCGGATGTGGCGACCGCCTTCGAAGGGCGTCGTGAGCCACACATCCACAATCCGGAGCGCTTCCTCGTGCGGCGTCAGCCGCGCGCCCAGTGAAATCACGTTCGCGTCGTTGTGCTGACGACCGAGGCGCGCTGTCTCCTGACTGTAGCAGAGCGCGCAACGCACGCCCTTCACGCGATTCGCGGCCATGGCTTCGCCATTGCCCGAACCACCGAGAACGATTCCGCGCTCTGCGCGGCCTTCCGCCACTGCCACCGCAGCCGGGAAAATGTAGAGAGGATAATCCACCGATTCCTCGGACTGGGTTCCCATGTCGATCACTTCGTGCCCCTGCGCTTTCAGGTGCGCCTTGATCTTCTCTTTCAGGGCAAAGCCCGCATGATCGGTTCCCATCGCAATCTTCATTCCGGATCTCCCTCGTTGGTATGGAGTTAAATTACCCTATCCTCGACGGTCTCGCCAAGGTGGTAGGTGCGCCCGCAAGTAATACAATTCCCCCGTGTCACCCCGAAAAAAACGGTCCGTCCGCTATTCTCTCTTCGGCGCCTGCGCCGCCGCCCTCATCTTGGTTTCCGCCGGCGTGACCGCCCGGCTGCTTTTCCCGGCCGACAAGGCGGCGAACCTCGTCCAGAAGGCATTCGCGGAACATTTCGACCAGGAACTCCGCTTCGGCTCCGCCCGCATGACCCGCCTCGCCACGCTTCGGCTCGAAGATGTGAAAGCCGGAACGAACACGTCAGCGAAAGCGGTGCTCATTTCCGCCAGAGTCCTGCCCCTGCTGTTCGGCCATGTGACGGTGGATACCGTTCGCATCGAATCGGGCGCATGGAGCGCCGTCGAACCGTCGTCCCCGACGCTCTCGAAGAGCGTCAGCGGCGTCGAGGTCATTTTTCGGCGCGGCGACGGCGCCTTTCCGGTTACGTTCGACGGTCGCGGACAGGCCGCCTGGCGCGGCGCGGAAACCAGTGTGACCGCCGCCGGCGCATTCAACCCGTCTGATCAATCGGTCTCCCTCACGGCGCTCACGGCCAGCTCAGGCCCCCGGGCCATCCTGAGGATCGACGGAGAGGCCAGGGCGGCCCTCTCCGCCGCCCGCTGGGTTCGCCTGCGCGCGGAATGGTCGCACGTGGACCCTTCGTCGTTCACGA
>JAYTIE010000288.1:0-7044 GCA_043732015.1 Elusimicrobiota bacterium
TGCGAACGGAGTTCATGAAGGTTTCGGTGTCGATATTGATCTTGGAAAATGTTTTCCAGCGTTCAAAAATGACAGCGAACATCGCGATCGAGGTCACGAGAAGAATGGTAAGTACCGGCCAACCGGCGACGATAATGTCACCCCAAGCGACTCTGTCCAATGAGGCCTCCTTGTTTTACTTCGAGTGCGCGAATAAGTCCTGTGAGATCGTCCGCGCCGAAACCGGCCTGCGCGGCGTTTTCCATCACGCTTTTCACGGCATTTGATACGGGCAAATCCAGATTTTTGGCGGCGGCGGCGTCGGTGATGAACCGAACGTCCTTAAGCATGTTATCCAGAGAAAAGGCGGGCGCGAAGGCGTTTTGAAGAAACGCGGCACGCTTGATCTGGAAATATCCGCAGTTGAGCGCCGGGCTGTGAGAGATGACATCAAATATGTGAGCGGGATCGACATCCTGCGAACGGGCGAAGGCGACGGATTCCGCCAGCGCTGTGGTCATCTGCGCCACGATCAGGTTCATGCTGAGCTTGAGAGCGGTTCCCTTTCCAACCGGGCCCGCATGAACCACCGCTTTTCCCATGGATTTGAGGAGCGGCGTCCATTCAGCCAGCAGGCCGGCATCTCCGCCCGCCAGAAGAATGAGCTGCGCTTCTTCCACTTGCTTTTTGCTGCCGGCGACCGGGCAATCCAGGAATTTCATTCCGCGCGCCGCGGCCTGCGCGGCAAACGCGCGCGTCGATTCTTCATCGATCGTGCTCATTTGAATGAGGGTTTTCCCTTTCACGTCCGAAGAAAAAACACCGGTAGGTCCGGAGAGAACCTCCCGGACGGCGGCCGGATTGCTCACCATGACAATGATAGCGTCGGAAACTGCGGAGAGGCCGGCAGGCGAAGCTACAGTGGCCAATCCGTCGGCCCGGGCTTTCTCGAGTGGCCCTGCAGAACGGTTCGTGACGGTGACGGAAAATCCTGCGCGAGCGGCGTTCCGCGCCATGGCTGCGCCCATGATGCCGAGACCGACGAATCCGACTCTGGAATAAGGCTGGGTCACGCTGAAATCCTAGAGGTCGACTTTGCGGGTCCGGCGCGATCCCTTGAGGACGCGGCGAATCACGAACTTCTCGATGATGGACGGACTGTCGAACTTGAGCCCGTATTGACGGACCGCGTCGGATGAGATGGCCCGCCGGACCACGGTGGCTTTCAACTGGAGTGGAATTTCAATGAAACAGACAACCTGGGAGTTGACCGGTATGTCCGCTTCGGTCTCGAGGGCAATTCCGCCGAGGCTCACGTCGGTCACGACACCGCGTCCGATGATCTCTCCGGAGGCGAGTTCAACTTCGGCGAAAAGATTTGCGTCGACGCGGGCGACCCGTCGTCTTTCTCGTCCCATCTGTTGCTCCCGTGGAAATGCGCTTTGGACTCAAAACCTGCGGACATTATAAGAAACGCGGCGAAAAACCGGGGATTAGAGAAGGTGTCGGCCGCCGTCGACGCGAATGCACTCGCCCGTGACGAAATCCGTCTCGCAAAGGAAGATCACCGCTTTGGCGATTTCCCCCGCGCCGCCCCACTTGCCAAGCGGCGTGACACTGACGATGTCATCCACTTCCTCGTTGGTGATTCTGGTGGGCGGAAGGATCGGGCCCGGAGCGATGGCGTTTACAAGAATGCGCGGAGCCAGTTCCAGCGCCTGCGCTTCGGTGAGACCGATCACCCCTTTCTTGGCCACGTAGTAGGGCAGGAATCCCTTGTAGCGCGGCCGGCCGCTGGCAGCCACCCAGTCGGAAATATTGACGACACGTCCGCCGCGCTGTTGAAGATAGGGAACCGCATGGCTGACCACGCGGTGCGCGGACACGAGATTCGATTCGATCGCTTCGGTCCATTGCGCCGATCGGAGTTTCGCGAACGGCGTCTGCTCGTAGACGGAAGCCATGTTGATGACGATGTCGAGGTGGCCGAGAAATCGGGCGGCGGCGTTCACGGTCTTTTTGACATGCGCGTCCGAGGTGACGTCGCATTTGAAAGCCCGGGCCTTGAGTCCGCGGGCAAGAATGGATTCGACGGTCTTAAGTGTGCTGGAGCGTGAGGAGCGGTAGGTAAGGACGACGTCACACCCTTTTTCAGCCAGTGCCAGCGCCACGGTGGCGCCGATTCGCGCGCCGCCCGTCACCAGCGCGGCGCGGCCCGTCAGATTCATTTGCGCGCCTTGACGCGGCGTTGCCGCGCCGCTTCGAAAAGACAGATGGCCGCCGCGTTGCCGACGTTAAGCGACTCCACCGGACTCATCATCGGGATTTTCACGGTCTCGGTGAATAATTTTAGTTCAGCTGCAGAGAAACCGGTTCCTTCAGAGCCCATGACCAGGGCGGACGGACGTGTCCAATCGACCTGGTCGTAATCAATGCGCCCGTCCTGAACTGCGCCCACGATCGCGATGTCGCGGGATTTCAGCTGGCCCGCAGCCTCACTGAGCGTCGCGGCTGAGATGACGGGAATGCGGAGCGCGCTTCCGCTCGAGGCGCGCAAGGCTTTGGGTCGAAAGGGATCGGCGGTTCCGGCGGTCGTCCAGACTTCGGAAACCCCCGCGGCTTCGCCTGTTCTCAGGATCGCGCCCACGTTCTGGGGATTCTGGACACCGGCCATGACCAGCATGAGCGGTGCCGCTTTTCCGGGCGTGGACTTCACCGGACGCTTTTCCCCGATGGAGATGACGCCGGGCGGCGTTTCGAGATCGGAAACGAAAGACATGACATGGTCCGCCAGCGTGCGGATGCGCGGCGCCGTCAGTCCGCGTTTCAGGAAAACGCGCTTAACGTCGCCTTGCAGTTCCGGAACGCAGAAGATCTCCACCACGGGCCAGCGGGAGCTGAGAAGCTCATCCACAAGGTGAAGTCCTTCACAGAACACGTGGGCGGGGTCTTCACCGTCACGAACTTTTCGGATGTAGCGAACGGCGGGGTCGGTTCTCTTGTCTATTTGGGCGGTAGGCATATCGACGGACACCCTAGGAAAACGCCCCGCCCCCCGCAATGGTGACGGTTCTAGATCGCGCGCAGCTTGGGCGCCTTGGAGGCTTTGGGGCGTCTCCCGCGGGCGCGTGGCTTCTTCTTCTTTTCCGGCGCTGAACCCCGGATTCTCAGTTCGTTCAGAATGCGGATCAGTGTTTCGAACGGATCACCGGGACGCACGCGCAGCGAACGTGAGGAAAGGAGCCTGTTCTTACCGGTTAACCATTCTTCAATCCGGTGAACCGGCCCCACCAGCGCGCCGGCCGTTATCACCGTCGCGAAAAGACCGGATGCCAGCACAACCAGGGCGCGAAAGAGCGGCCGCGAGAAAACCTTCCCGGTGAACAAAACGCTCCCGGCGCCGGCGTCGGTCAGCAGGTTCTGAAGTCCCCACCAGAGTATCGCGGAAGTGACAAGGGACGACGTCACATACCAGATGAAGATGAGGCGGGTTCTGCGGTGAAGAAGAATCGGATGGAAGAATATTTTGGCTATCTTCATTTCGGCTTGGGTTCCGCGAGGCGGGCCAGTCCTGTCGCAACGCCATCCAGGTCGTCCCCCGGACGCAACGTCAACTTGCCGGACGGGTTTCCCAGAAGATGCCGGGCCGCCCAGGCTTCAATCCGTTTCAGGGGCCCGATTGATTTGTGTGAAAGGTAAATGCCAAGCACAACCGTCGCGAAGGCGAAGCTGATGCCGACGGCGGCAAAAGCGCCGATGACGCGCGGCAGCCCCGCGAGAAGCGCGAATTGACGGGACGGCTCTGCGCTTCGGGCCCGAAGGAAAAAGACGGCGATCAGTGTGCAGGCCGGCACCAGCAGGGCGATCGCAAAACCTCGTACCAGCGCCGCGGTGAAGCGGAGCTGATATCGAAGATCTGTAATGTACCGGCGTCGCAACAGTGACATGGTGAACCCAAATGTTAACCTAAAGGTGAGCGAAATGTTGCGGGAGGTTGATCGATGATATTGCCGATCGTGAAAGTGGGCGCCCCGGTGCTGCGAAGCAGGTGCGCCGAAGTGACGGAAAAGACGCGAGATAACGCCGAGTTTCGTGGTTTTCTGGATGCGATGGTCAAAACCATGCACAAGGCGGTCGGCGTCGGTCTCGCCGCCAATCAGGTCGGAATCGGGATCCGGGCGATTGTTCTGGAGTCTCGCGCGTCCAAACGCTACCCGGACTCACCCTCCTTCCCTCTTCAGGCGTATGTGAATCCGCGAATCGTGTCCGCGTCGAAGAAAAAAGTTTTGGACTGGGAAGGATGTCTCAGCATTCCCGGCTACCGCGGACTTGTTCCGCGGCACGAAAGCCTCGTTGTCGAGGCGACAACGCCCGCGGGCAAAGTGATTCGCAGGAAAGTGAGTGGATTTGAAGCGCGCGTGTTTCAGCACGAGATCGATCACATCGATGGATTTGTTTATTTGGACCGGATGCCAAACCTCCGAACCTGGATGCACGAAGACGAGATGGCACGGTTTATGAAGGCGGCGAAGAGAAAAGAGAAACCGAAGAGCCGCTAACGACCGCCCGATTCGCGGGAGGACTGGTTGTTATAGTCGGATACCGCCTGCACCACATCGCTGATCGAAAATCCGTAACGCGGCTTCAGGAATGACAGCGGCAAATCCGCCGCCGCTTCTGCGCCCAACTTCAACCGTTGCCTCATGAAGGACTGCGGAACGCCCATGTTCTTCTCGATGTCCTTCAGCGTCAGCTGATCAAGCGTCTTCGTGTCCATCGTTTGCTGGAGTTCCTCAGGCACATAGGGAACAGGCGGTTTGTCTGAGGCCTTTGGTCCGAACGCCATGACGCCAAGAACGAGCGCGGAGACAAGTCCGCTCAGGGCGCGGATCGGGGATCCGTCCACTGGGCGGCGCCGCGCCATCTGGACAAGAGCGGTTCCTTCGAATGCCAGATTGGGAAGCATCGCGATCAGCGACAGAACCGAAAACGCCCGGTGCCAGATGATCCATTCCCCGATCGGAAGTCCGAAAATATTGATGCCCACGTTAAGCGGAATGCCGCGAAGCCTGAGTGCCAGTTCAGGGCTGATGTGCCCCAGCACGCCGCCTGTCACGCCGGCGAGGGCGAAGAAGAAGAACGCCGCCAGGTCAAAGAATCGTTTTGCGCTTTTCATTGACCGTTGAATATCAAATTCCCGGCACACCGGAAATGCGAAGCGCAGCGGCCTTCGCTCTCGAATATATAAACTCCCCTCAGATGTTAATTCCCTGGTTCCCTCATCCTGCCACTTTGCAGCGCACCCCCCGTGCTTAAATCCCGCTCCCGGGCGTTCTGGGGCCTGGTCACCACCGCTATTCTCGTGGCCATTGGCGGCGCGCTGGTGGTGGGCCTCGCCGAACTGAAATTGACGCGGCTTGTTCCCGGTGGCCTGGGGGAAAGCTTCTCCACCCGGATTTTTTCAGCTCCCTTTCCCCTCACCAGCGGAAAGGCCTATACACCGGAATCCGTTGTTCAGCGACTGGAGCGTGTGACGTACCGGTCTTCCGCCGCGGTTCCGCCGAGACCCGGCGAGTACCATTGGGCCGCGCCCACGCTCATCGTCAATCTCCGAGGATTCCAGACTCCCGTTCTCTCCCAGCAGACCGGTATTTTT
The DNA here is from genome assembly GCA_043732015.1 of Elusimicrobiota bacterium. Lineage (GTDB taxonomy): Bacteria > Elusimicrobiota > Elusimicrobia > F11 > F11 > JBBRXR01. The sequence continues at coordinate 5,636 of JAYTIE010000288.1, forward strand.
CATCTCGACCAGAAGAGCGACGACCGGTGGCGCATTACGGATGAATCCGGCCAGCCGGTCGATGAAATTCTTCTGGAACCGGAACTCGCGGCTGAACTCTCTGGCCCGAACAAGGTACGCCGGGATCCGGCGGCCTGGGAGGAGTTTCCTCCGTCGCTGGTCAAAGCCGTCGTCGCGGTCGAGGACCGCCGGTTTTACTCCCATCACGGAATCGATTTCCGTTCCATCGCCCGCGCCGCCGCCTTCAATCTCCAGAACCGGAAGAAGCTCCAGGGCGGAAGCACCATTACACAGCAGCTGGCAAAAAATCTTTTCCTCACACACAAGCGAACCCTACGGCGAAAAGTTGTGGAGGCCGCGCTCGCGGTTTATCTGGACCTGCGCTATTCGAAAGAGAAAATCCTCACGCTGTACCTGAACCAGATCTACATGGGGCAGGATGGTTTTGTGAGTGTGGCGGGCATGAAAGCGGCGTCCAATTTCTATTTTGGTAAGCCGCTCAAGGATCTCACACTGGCGGAAAGCGCGCTTCTGGCCGGCGTGATCCGGTCTCCGTACCGCTACAATTCGATCCAGAATCCCGACGCGGCCTGGAAGCGGAGAAACCTCGTGCTGTCATTGATGGAAGACCAGGGATTCATAACCAAGGAAGAAGAAACGACTGCGCAGGCTTCTCCCGTCGGAAAACCGCCCCGCCGGCCGAACCCGGGACTCGCGGCGGACAATGACTACTTCGTGGCCGAAGTCGTTCGCCGGATCATTCCCCGCTACAGCGAAGACATGCTGTTTCGGTACGGCCTGAAGATCTACACCACACTGGATCCGGTGATCCAGAAAGCCGCACAGGCTGCCGTGCGCAACAACAGTCACCAGGCCGCCATCGTGGCGCTGGACGCCTCGACGGGGCGCGTTCTGGCGCTGGTGGGCGGAAAGAGTTACCGCGAAAGCCAGTTCAACCGGGCGAGTCAGGCGCACCGACAGCCTGGCAGCGCGTTCAAGCCATTCGTCTACGGGGCGGCGCTGGAAAGCGGTCTGACACCGGCGACGCTTCTGAAGGACGAACCGCGTGCCTACACGGACGGATCCAAGATCTGGGCGCCTCAGAATTTCGACCGCGTCTATCACGGAGATGTTCCCCTTCGGCAGGCGCTGGCCGCGTCTTTGAATGGCGCCACGCTGGATCTGGCCGAGCGGATCGGAACGGGAGCGATCATCCGTTTTGCCCAGAAGTTGGGTATCACAAGCCCTCTGGACCGGAGTCTTGCGGTCGCCCTGGGCGCGTCGGAAGTGACACCGATCGAGCTCACCACCGCGTACGCGCCGTTCGCCAACGGCGGCTTCCTCGTCGAGCCTTATCTCGTGACCGCCGTGTTCGACGCGCAGGACAACGTTCTTGAGATCGCGGCGCC
>JAYTIE010000289.1:0-7026 GCA_043732015.1 Elusimicrobiota bacterium
CGATTACATCCAGCGCAGCTTCTTCTTCAGCGTCTGTGGTGAGGCGAACGAACGGAGGTGGCCCCGGTATCAGGTCCACGCCTTTTCCTTTCATCTCGAAGAGGCGCGGAAGAGCGCGCTCTGGCCACTGATAGCCGTCCCGCCAGTAGAGAAGAATGCCATCGGCGCCTTCCTGAATCTCAGACACGCCGAACCGCTGGGCCAGCAGGCGAACACCGGCCGCGTCGCACAGCGTCTTCGCGGGCGCGGGCAACGGGCCGCAACGGTCTATCAGTTCTTCTTTTATCTTCACGAGTTCGTCGGCCGTCGCGCCCAGGATGCGCTTGTAGGTCTGAACGCGTTCCGTTTCCGAGGGCAGATATTCTTCCGGCAGGTAGGCGGAAAGGCTGATCTCCATTTTCGGGCCTTCGAAAGACGACGCCACTTCCTCGCCCTTCACCTTCTGGATTTCCTCGTTCAGGAGTTTGCTGTAGGTCTCGACGCCCACCGCGGCGATGTTGCCATGCTGCTGCGGGCCCAAGAGGTTGCCGGCGCCACGGATTTCCATGTCGCGCATGGCAAGCCGGAGGCCGGAACCGAGAGAAGTGAATTCCTTCAGCGCATCGAGGCGCTTCTTCGCATCGATGGTCAGGCCGATCGTGGAATGGAAAAGGTAGCAGTACGCTTTCTTCTTGGACCGGCCGACCCGCCCGCGAAGTTGATAGAGCTGGGCCAGTCCCATTTCCTCGGCGTCTTCCACGATTAGGGTGTTCACCGACGGGATATCGAGGCCCGACTCGATGATCGTGGTGGCGAGCAGCACGTCCACTTTTCGATGGAGAAAGTCGTACATGGTTTTCTCGAGCTCGTCGGCACTCATCTGACCGTGGCCCATGCCGATCCGGATCGACGGAAGAATTCCCTCCAGCCAGGTCTTTCGCGCCATCAACGTCTTCACGCGGTTGTGAACGTAGAACACCTGCCCGCCGCGGTCGAGCTCCTGCTGAACCGCCTTCGCCATGAGGTCTTCGTCGAACATGGCGACGTGCGTGGATATGGGCAGGCGGCCTTCCGGCGGCGTTTCAATCACGGACAGATCCTTGATACCGGACATGGAGGACGCCAGCGTGCGCGGGATCGGCGTGGCCGACAATGAAAGAACATCGATCGTTTCCCGAAGGGAAAGGAGTTTCGCCTTCTGCTTCACGCCGAAGCGGTGTTCTTCGTCGATGATGAGAAGTCCGAGATTCGGGAACACGATGTCTTTGGACAGCAGCCGGTGCGTACCGATGATGACGTCCACCGCCCCTTTGGCCAGGTCGTCGATCGCGCTCTTCTGCTCATCCCTGTCCTGAAAGCGCGACAGAAGGCGCACAGTCACGGGATAGTCGGCGTAGCGCTCGGAGAAATTGCGGAAATGTTGTTCGGCGAGGATGGTCGTCGGGCACAGGACCACGACCTGCTTGCCCGCCAGCGCGGCCTTCAACGCCGCGCGCATCGCGATCTCGGTTTTTCCATAACCGACGTCACCGCAGACGAGGCGGTCCATGGAGCGCGGCGCCATCATGTCGCCCTCCACCTCGGAAAGCGTCTTTTCCTGGTCGGGCGTCAGCTTGTACATGAAGCTGTCGGCGAACTCCTGTTCCATTTTGCCGCGGGGCGGGAAGGCATGTCCGGGACGAATCGCGCGTTTGGCCGCGCTCTTGAGAAGATCAGCGGCGAGCTGCTTGACGTCTTCCTTGACCTTCGCCTTCACGCGCTCCCAGGCCGCGGTGTCGAGGCTGGACAGGGCGGGGCGACGGCCTTCGGCGCCCAGGTACTTCTGCACCTGCTGGATTTCAAAAATCGGAACGTAGAGTTTGTCCCCGCCCTTGTACTCAAGCGCGAGATACTCGGACGTCACCTTCCCCACCTTCAGCGTCTGTAATCCGATGTAGCGGCCAATGCCATGCTTCTCGTGGACAAGATAATCGTTGGGGCGCACGTCGAGCGGAGAGCCCAGCGCGCCACCGCCCTCGAACTTCGGAAGACGCACGCGCTTGCGATAGCGTCCGAAGATTTCACTGTTCGCCAGCACCGCGCGGCGCGGCAGCGGCTGGATAAACCCGTGCTCAAGTTCACCGATCAGGAATGTCGGGAACCAGGGCGAGCGAAGGCCCTGCGCGGCGGCGATCTGATCGCGGAGCAGTTCTTCCAGCCGGTCGCGTTCACCGCGGTTGTGACAGAAGAGAACGACGGTCCAATCATCGTCGTGCCAGGTGATGAGCTGCTCGCGAAGACGTCCGATGTTCCCCGCGAACACGGGCGGCGGCTGAAACCCTTCATCGGTGTCGCCGGTCGGACCCACGAAGGTGGCCGAAGCCCAGGGGCCTTCCACCGGGAACGCCACATCCGAAGCGGACAGGTAAACGATCCGGACGGCATCGAGATACGCTTCCAGTGTCGCACCCTCGCCCGCGAGAACGGGAAACAGCATCGCGTCCGGCAGGTAATCTTCCGACCGCTGCGTGTGCGTGTCGATGACCCGAAGGGCCTCGATCGTGTCGAAATTCCAGGTGATGCGGATGGGCAGGTCGCGACCCGCGGGCCAGATGTCGATGACGTCTCCCCGGATCGAATATTCGCCCACCTGCTCCGCGCGCTCGTTGCGCGAATAGCCGCCGCGGATCAGGACCTCTTCGAATTTGGGACGGGCGATGGTGATGCCGGGCTTCAGCTTGTAGGTTCGGTCGCGGAGGGTTTTCGGAACATCGACCGGAAGGGAAAGAGATTCGAGGGACGCGACCAGGATGCCGGGTTTCCCAAACGCCCACTCATGCAGCGCCACCTGGCGTTCGGCGTCGTCATCCACGGCGTACCCATGCACCGGCACGGATTTCGGAACAGCCCAGTCTTCGGGGAGCTTCGTGAGCGCGCGGACGTCGTCGACGAGGCTCATCACATCTTCTTCCCCGGCGATGACGACGAGGGTGCGGCGGTCTTTCTGTTCTGCGAGAAGCCACCACGGGAATCCGCCGCGGCCGACGCCGCCAATTTTCAGCGCATTTTCCGTGGTCACTCGGATTTTCGCTGCATCACCGAGACCGATTCAATGTGGGCGGTTTGCGGGAACAGGTCCACCGGGGTAACAGAGGTGAGTTCGTAATCGGAAGACAAAAGCTTCAGGTCCCGCGCCAGTGTCGCCGGGTGACAGGACACATAGACGATTCGTTCCGGCCGCAAACGCAGCAGTCCGCTGATGACCGCGGGCTCACATCCGGCACGCGGAGGATCCACCAGCACACGCAGCGGACCGGCCTTCATCGCCTCCACCTGCGCGGAGTTGCCGCCCAGCGCGTAGGCGGCGTCCTGTGCCAGGAATTCGACATTGCGGATATTGTTCTGGCGCGCGTTGGACCCGGCGTCTTCCGTCGCCTGCCGGACGGACTCGATGCCGATCGCCCATTTGGCGGTCCGCGCCGCCAGCAGCGTCATCACGCCCACGCCGCAATAAATATCCAGGACATTGGTTTCCGGACCGGCGCCCAGTTCACGAATCGCCAGTTCATAAAGCTTTTCGGCCGCCTGTGTGTTGACCTGAAAGAACGACGCGATGCCGTAGGTCACTTTCAACCCCAACATGTCTTCGTCGATGCGGTCCACACCGCCCCGGGAAATCCAGCGGTCGCCCAGAATCACGTTGGTCCTCGCCGGCTGAACGTTCTGATGCAGTCCGGTGACAAACGGAAAGCGCCGTCGAAGTTCATCCACAAACCGGTCGCCGTTCTGAAAGTAGGCGTCCCGCGTGACGAGCGCCAGCAGAACATCTCCGGCCCGGTTCATGCGGATGACAAGATGGCGGATCCAGCCGCGCCCGGTGTCTTCGTCGTACGGCTCCCATTGGTTCGCGATCGCAAACTCCCGCACGAATCGGACAATATCGACGCTCGGCGTCGGCTGAACCGGGCAGTCCTGAAATTCAACGATCGCATGGCTTCCCGGCGCGAAGAAGCCGGCGACGGTGCGGCCACGAATGCGGCCGAACGGAACCTGAACCTTGTTGCGGTAACGCCATTCGAGCGGCGACGCAATGGGCGCGTTCATCGGCGGATTCGGGAAACCGCCGAGGCGCTCCAGGGTTTCTTTTACGAGCTGCGCTTTCTGCGTCAGCTGGAAATCGGTCGGCATGTGCTGCCAGTTGCAGCCGCCGCACCACGCGTCCATGCGCCCGGGCTGAAAGTGATAGGGACATCTGGGATGAATGCGATTGGGAGACGCCTTCAGAATCGCCATCGGCACCCAGCGGGAATGGTTTTTCTTCTGGTAGAGCAGGCGGCCGCGGATGTCTTCTCCCGGAACCGTGTACGGCACGAAGGCGACCTCGCCCGCGTGCTTGCCGGGGCCATTCAGGCGCGCGACCCCGTCGCCATCGAGCGCGAGGCGGTCAATGTGCATGTCGTTGTCATTGTTGGGTGGCGTCATTGTGGGCGGGCTTTAAAAGACGTTCGGCGTCAGGCGAACCGGGACAGCGCGTCGCGCCCGGTCATGCCTTCGGTCACACCGCGCTGAGCGGCCGCCGCGGAAACGGCCTGGACCTTGGCACTCAGAAGGTCATCAATGGTGGACACCCCGCGAACCATGGCGGCGGCGACGTTCAGCTTGTTGGCCGCCTCGATGTTCAGGTATCCGCACATGACAAATCCCGACGCTCCGTACGCAACCACGAGCGGCGCCCCTGGAAGGCTGAGTTCCAGCCCGTGCGCGGTCTTGTCATTCAAATTAAAATCCACGTGTTTCATTGATTTTCCCCTTCCGATGGGATTATCCATCTGACATCCCAACTTGTCAAACCATCGGTGCTCAGGTAACCTCAAATCAAGCCAATGACCCAGTTCCAAGTCGCCAGCATCGGCAGTTATCCCCGCACCGGGGAAGAAAAAGACCACCAGCGCTATCCCCGCGCCCTTGGCCACTTCGAGCGCAAGGAAATATCAGCTCACGCGCTCCGGGACGTCGAACAGTCCATCGTTCAGGAAGTGATCCGCGAGCAGATCGATCACGGCGCGAACGAAGTTACGGACGGGCTCGTCACCTGGTCCGACCCCATTTCCCGCTTCTGCCGCCATCTCACAAACGTTAAATCCACCGGTCTCCGGCGGTACTTCGACAACAATTTCTACATTCGCACGCCCGTGATTTCCGGGAAACCCAAACTCCTTCCGCCCGTCGTTGCCGATTACGCCTACGCCCGAGGGACGTCCAACAAACCGCTTCGGGCCATCCTGACTGGGCCTCTCACGCTCGCGCTGTTCACGCAGTCGGACGTGAAGCCGTTCGAAAAGCTCGCTTCCCGCATCGATCTCTTCACGGAAGTGCTGGAACGCGAAGTGGCGGCGCTGGCCGCTGAGAAGGCCCCCGTCATCCAGATTGACGAACCGGCCCTGCTTTCCGCGAGCCCGGAAGAATTGAAGCTCGCCGCCGCCGCATTCACGAAGATCGCAGCGGCCAAAGGCGGCGCGCAGATCGCCCTCGCCGTTTATTTCGGGCCGGTTGCGCCGCGCCTCGCCTTCCTGGGGAATCTTCCGGCCGACATTCTGCATCTGGATCTGACCACGGACGGATTGACCGTGGTGGAACAGCTTGCGGCAAAGCCGCCGAAGGCCATCGTGGGACTGGGCGTCACCGACGGCCGGAACACGCGCCTCGAAACCATGGAAGAAATGAATTTCATGGTTCGCCCTTTCGTCGACAAAGCGCCTGAAAAAATTTACCTCTCCGCCTCCTGCGGCCTCGAATTCCTGCCGCGCCCGTCCGCCATCGCCAAGATTCGCCTTCTGGCGGATTTCGCGACGCGCCTCCGCGACACAACCGGAGGACTGAATGGTTAAGAAGGCGGCTGACAGCGACGGGCGCAAGAAGCTCGCCACCCTGGGCATTCAACTTCCTCTCTACCCGGCGATGGCCGCGGGCAATCTTCCGAAATCGGTCGATCTCACCGAATCGCGCTTCCGCGTTTCCAAGGGAATGCTCCCGGCGGCGGAACTTGAGCGCAAAGAACGATTGTCCACGGAAATGTGGGTCCGGCAGCAGGAGCGCGTTCAACTGGACGTGCTCGTGGAAGGTGAAATGTCCCGCGGCGACATAATCTCCCATTACTCCCGGCGCGTGGACGGATTCGGACCCGGGGGCATCGTCCGGGTATATGGAAACCGCTATTACCGCCGACCGGTCATCCAGGGCAATGTGGCGTGGAAAGCGCCGCTCGTGGCCGATACCTGGCGCGCCACACAACGCATGACGCGAACGCCCGTGAAAGCCATCCTCACCGGTCCCTACACGCTGGCCGACTGGGTGTTCAACGAACACTATTCCAAGCGGGAAACACTGGTGCGAGACCTGGTGGCGGTTCTTCGGCGGGAGCTGACGGCACTGGCGGAAGCCGGCGCAAAGATTATCCAGATCGATGAGCCGGCCCTGTCATCCCGGCCGGGAGAATTCTCCATGATCGCTGACGCGATCAAGGAGCTCGTCTCCGGACACCGTTTTTATTTCATCCTTCACCATTCCTTTGGAGACCTGACCCCGGTCTGGAAACAGATGCAGAACCTTCCGGTGGATCAGTTCAGTCTTGAGATGGCGAATTCCGGCATGGCTTTCCTGAAATCAATGAAGAAGCTGAACACCGGCAAAGACGTGGCCATCGGCGTCATCGATTCCCACAGCCGTGAGGTTGAATCACCGGCCGTTCTGCGCGACCGCGTGAAACTGGCCACCGCCGCCGTCCCGGCCAGCCAGCTTTGGTTGACCACAGACAGTGGTCTTCGCACGCGCACGGGCGAAGAAGCGGCGGACAAGCTGAAAGCACTGGCACAGGCCGCGTCGCGTCTGCGGGATTAACGGATCAACTGCGCTTTGAGGTGGGCGGGCGTCAGGCAGCCCGGAGGCCGGAAGAATCAGATGGCATGACGAGCGTGTACTTGTCGAAGCTGGAAATCGCCATCGTTACGTCATCGCTCGTGCCGGGAAGATAAAAATTTGCGAATCCGATATGCCGGCGAATCACCGGGT
>JAYTIE010000290.1:0-2647 GCA_043732015.1 Elusimicrobiota bacterium
GGTGTTGAGATCGCGGACCGACTGGTCGCGCCTTTTGTGTCTGGCGTCTGGGCGGGCGACTCGGAACAGTTGTCCGCCATGAGCGCGTTTCCCTCACTGCACCGCTGGGAGACGCGTCACGGCAGTCTGATCAAAGGCGCCCTGGCGGAACGGCGGCGCGCCAGGAAGACGACCGCGCTCCCCAAAGGACTGCTTTCGTTCTATGACGGAATGGAATCCCTTCCGAAAGCACTCGCCGAGTCTCTCGGCGAAAACGTCTTGTTGAACACCGCCACGCGGGAAATTCGTCCGGAACAGCCCATCCCGGGCGAAGTTATCTGGCATGTCCGGCTGGACGACCGGGAATTGCTCGCCAGGAACATTGTGATGACCGCGCCCGCCTTCGAGACAGCCCCGCTTGTCGCCCCTTTTGCGCCCGCCGCCGCGGCCGCCCTGGACGCTATTCCCTATGTGCCGGTCTCCGTCGTTCACCTGGGGTTCCGCTCCGCCAACATCGGCCGCGAACCGCGTGGTTTCGGGTTTCTCTCAACACCCAGTGAAAACACCGATCTCCTCGGCTGCATCTGGAGCTCGAGCCTGTTCGGCGGTCGTGCGCCGGAGGGGCATCACCTCTTCTCGATGTTTCTGGGCGGCGCCCGTCACCGAGAGCTGGCGGAACTTCCGGACAACGAACTCGTGAACCGCTCATTGACGGATCTCCAGGAGACGATGAAGATTAATGGCCGTCCGGATTTCGTTCGCGTCGCGCGGCATCCGCGCGGCATTCCGCAATACACCATCGGCCACGGGCGGAGAACGCTGACGCTCATGAAGACGGAAAAGCTTTTCCCCGGCCTCAAGTTCGCGGGCAACTTCATCGACGGCCTCGGCGTCGGGGACGTCATTCGCCAGGCCACCACGCTGGCCGGCAGCGAACTGTGACGGCGGAAACGGGCGTCCAGGCGCTGCCGCTCCGGTATTTAACACCCTCCAGTTGGGCGCCGCATGCCCTGAAGGACACCTTTGCGCTTCTCAGCGACCACGCCTACCTTGAGCGGAAAGCCGCCTCGAACGCGCTGGAGCTCCTGAACCGCTGGCCCGAACCGGAATACCCGGAAGACTGGACCACCTCGCTCACGGCCATCGCGCGCGACGAGAGCATGCACCTGAACACGGTCATGAAGCTCCTCAGGAAGCGCGGCGGCCGGCTGGAACGCCTGCACCGCAGCACTTACGCGGCCGATCTCCGCGGACTCGTCCGGAAAGGAAAGAACCGCGATGAGCTCGTGGATCGCCTGCTGATTTCAGGCCTGATCGAGGCGAGGTCCTGCGAACGCTTTGCGCTTCTGGAAAAAGCGTGCACGGATGAAGATCTGAAGAACCTGTATGAATCGCTGGGCGCATCGGAATTCGGGCACTACACCGTGTTCCTGAAGCTGGCGGCGAAGGTAAGGCCCGCCGAGACCGTGGAAGAGCGCTGGCAGGAACTGCTGGGGCAGGAAGCGGAAATTATCCAGAGCCAGTCTCTGGCGCATGGCATCCACAGCGGAGCGCCCCGCTAGGAAGGATTCCGGCCTTCGTCCCAGAATTCTTTCTGGGTGGACGCGATGTCGGCCAGCGCGCGAAGAAAGGTGGGATTGTCGTTCAGGCCCGGCGTGCGTAGGAATTCACGGATCCCAGCTTTCAGCGCCATGTCCTTGAACAGCATGTCGATCTCGTTCAGCGTCTCGATATGGTCCGACACGAACGCGACCGGAACCGCCAGAACCTGCTGGACGCCTTCCTTCCCGAGCTTCTCGATGACGTCCGGCGTGGAGGGCCCCAACCATTTGACGGGTCCGAGACGCGACTGCCACGCCAGGCTGTGCTGCCCCTTCCAGCCCAATTCCGCGACAATGGCCGCGACAGTTCGCTCCATTTCCTTCTGATAAGGATCGCCGAGTTCCGTCACGAGTTTCTCCGGAATCGAGTGCGCCGAGAACAACAGGTGTATCTTTTCCGGATCTGGCTCGGAGAAGCGGCCCACTTTCTCACGAATCAGGTCCGCGTGCGCGCGAATGAAAAGCGGATGGGTCGGCCAGGAGGTCGTTTCCGTCAACGTCGCGCCGTTGCCGAATTTCTTCACCGCGGCATGAGCGCGGTCCAGGCTTCCCTTGGTTGTCGTCAGAGAGTATTGAGGATACAGGGGCAGGGCGAGGAAATGCTGAACGCCGCGTTCGACCTGCGCCTTCACGACATCCTCGATCAATGGAGCCGAGCAGGTGAACGCCGTGCGCACGCGAACGTCGTGACCGGAGGCGCGCAGTACCAATTCCGCTCCCGCTGCCTGAAGATCGGTCAGGCGTCGAATCGGGGAGCCGCCGCCAATGGTCGCATAGAGCGCCTTGGATTTCTTCTGCCGCACCGTCGCGATCAGCCACGCCACGAAATAACGGAGAGGTTTGGAACGGATCCGGATGACTTCGGGATCAGCGAAGAGCCGGAAGAGAAATGATTTTACGTCGGCCTGGGTTTCCGGCCCACCGAGATTGATGAAAAGAATGGTTCGTTTGGAGGGCATTGAATCTTTTAAACCGTGCGGGAGAACACGCGCGTCTCCCCCTCTTTCGGCAGGTAAGCGTCAAAGGCCATCGCGAGATTCCTGAGAAACACCCGTCCCAATTCCGTC
>JAYTIE010000291.1:0-18158 GCA_043732015.1 Elusimicrobiota bacterium
TGGTCTCGGCGCGCTCAATCATCCCCGGTACCCGGAGATTCTCCGCGCCGCGCTGAAGAAGGACTCGTGGAATGACGTCACCCGTTCCGCGGCGCTGGAAGGGCTGGCCCTTTCGCGGTCGCGTGAGTGGATCCCGCTCATTTTTGAACACACGCGTGCCGGTCGCGGCCAGCGCGCCCGCATGGCCGCCATCCGCAGCCTGGCGTCCTACGACCCTGTGCCGTCAGCGGTTCAGGAGCGCTTGATCGAGCTCACGAACGATCCTTTTCTGCTCGTGCGCATTTCCGCCGTCCGCGCACTGCATCAGGTCGGAGACGAGCGCGCCTTGCCGGCGCTCCGGAAACTGACGACCGGAGATCTGGACGGCCGGCTGAAGCGCCTGGCGGAAGAAGCGGTGGAGAAGCTGTCTAAAGGCATCGAGGAAGAGAAGAAGAAATAGATCCGGGGCCTGTCTGTCATTCCCGCGAAGGCGGGAATCTAGCCATTGGACCAATTGGCTGAAACGGGAAGTTGACTTCGGCCAAAGCCTGCGCCAACTGCAGCGACCCAGCCTTCGCAAGAACTCGGCAACTCTCTAAGACCTGGGTCTAGATTCCCGCCTTCGCGGGAATGACGGCCGGAAAGGGCTCTAGCAGTTTAAGGAAGGTCCCACTCGTCGCGGTAGCGGCCGTATTCGGCGGCGGGAAGCTGGACGAGAACGGGATGCGCGGCGGGATCGAGCCAGCCGATGATCGTGAGCAGGTTGGATTCTTCCATCGCGGTGCAGCCTTCGGTGAAAGCGCCGGGCCGGCGCCAGATGTGCATGAAGATGCAGGAGCCGCAACCGCAGGTGGGCGGTGAATTCTGCTCGACGTTCAAGAGCCAGCGGTACAGATGGTCACTGCGTCGCATCGTCTCCGCCGAGGCCCAATCCTTCTTGGACGGATCCCCTTCAAAAATTTCGTTGTACCGGCTCGATTTCGGGTCATCCACGCAGACCGTTTTCTGGCTGAGGGGCGCGTAAGGCCACTGCGTTCTCGCCGGGGCCTTATCGGCGTATCCGTACGCGCTTCCGATGGGATACACGCCCGCGGGCGCCTTCAAATCTCCTTCCTTCTTCACCGGGCCCGCCAGCACCTCCGGCTGCCGCCCGCGTCCCCATGCCATTCCGTTCTTGCCGAGACTCACCGTCCAGGCTTCTCCCTGCATGCACCAGCCATCTTCCGTCTTGTCAAAGCGCTGAAGCTGCGCGGTCTGCGATGTCCAGGACTCGGAAATGACCATCACGAGCTGCCGGGTTTCGGATGTAATGAGCCGCGGTATGACCGGGGCGGGAATGTCTTTTCTCAGACTTGGGGATCCGAGCGGCTCGTCACGAAGCGCGAACCGGTTCCACTCGGGATCGTCGAAGTGCCACCACTCGGTCGGCAGGCCGATGAAACCCTCGGACTCCATGGCTTCCTGGAGAATCTGGCGGTTCTTCAGCGCCGCCGGCGACAGGTTCATGAAGGTCCGGTGCGCGCGTTCGGAAAAATCGTCGAATGGCGTCGGCATTTCCTGCTCGATGCCGTTCTTGTCCACCAGCGTCAGGTCGACGGACGCGCCGCGGTTGTGCCGCGAACCTGTTTTGGGATCGGCCACGTAACGCGGATCCGGAACCACTTCCCAGAGTTTCTTCTGCACCGAAAGCGGGCGGTAGCAATCCCAGACCTTCAATCCCAGTCCGCGCTTTTCGAGTCTGGCCTGAACGCGCGCGAGACGGTTCGCGGCGGGTTCGCACAGCATGCATTCGCCCGTTGGGTAAAGCATCTGCCCGGTGAAGTTGTCGGCGGTGGCGTATCGAACGTCGATGAGAACGTTGGGCGCGATGTTGCGGATGTTAAGCAAGCGGGGACCTTTGTGGCGTGCGGCGCCGGCGGCTGAGGCGGCGATCGCCAGACCAAGCATGGCGGTGGTGACCAGCCTTGAACGAAGTGAGGAATGGCGCAGTGGACGGCTCCTGTGGGGTGGCGTACATCAGGGCCGATTATATCAGCGGGGAGGGTTACTGCATGGAGAACCGCGCGATTGGTGTCGCGGGTCCGTAGGGTGAGGGCAGGTCCATTCCGTCGCCGACCATCTGGCGAAGAACGAAAACGGTGCGACGGAGATACTGGACGCGGTCGGCCGCGGGGTCCATCTGGTTGAGCAGTGAATCGATCAAATCGAGCCGCGCTTTGAATCGCTGGAATTCCATTATCAGGGTTCCTCCGTGCTTAAAGTATGACGGAGGAGCACAGAAGGCCGCCTTAATGACGGCTTAAGAGGCGGCGTAGTTAAAAAGCGCGGTTTTTCGGCTCGTTCTCGAGGTGCTCGTCCAGAAACATGAGCATCGCACTGGCAAATGCCGGGACCTCGGTTCCGCCGGCGATCAGGTGGTCGACGTCCTTTTCAATGACGAGACGGCCGTGAGATTTAACCAGCGCATGCAGCAGATGGGAAAATTTGACGGGCACGACGGTGTCCTCGTTGCCGTGCAGAATCAGAATGGGGCGGGGCGCGAAGTTCTCGAGATGCGCCGCCGGTCCGCCTTCGGGGATCACGATCGACACGATGGGAAGCAGCGCGCGGCCGATGAAGGTGGCGCGCGCCATGTCGCGGAAGGTGGTGAACGTCGCTTCCAGGATCAGGCAGCGAACCGCGGTGTGTTCTGCCGCGGCGGCCGCGGCGGCGCCGCCCAGCGATTGCCCGAACACGGCGATTCGCTTCAGATCAGTATCGGTCCGTTTCAGAAGGAACGACAGCGCCGCGCGGGCGTCAACGGCAAGACCGGGCAACGAGGGTTGCCCTTCAGAGCGACCGTATCCGGCGTAATCGAACACCAGTACGTCGTATCCGGCTCTTACCAGAAACGCGACAAGCGGGAAATGCGACGTGACGTTGCCGGCGTTTCCATGACAATGAAGAATGGTTCCCTTCCGCCGTCCCTCCGCCTTGAGAAGAAATCCATGCAGGCGGTTGCTTCCCGATGGAAAAGTCACATCCTCGTACGCGAATCCGTGGTCGGACGGCTTGCCCAGGTCGTCAGAGTCCGGGTCGTAGAACATGCCGGTGAAAAAACGGCGCGCCCGCTCGAGCAGGGAGTCGCTCACGCGCGCGCTCTCACGCCGTTTTTAGAATTTGCGATGATGGACGCTCCGTGTTGACCGAATTTAAACGAAAACTTTTTCACCTGACGGCTCTCCTGTACGTGGCGGGGATTATATATCTGCCCCGGCCAACGTACATCGTTCTATTGGCGGCGTTCCTCATTCTCGTGATTGCCATCGAATTTTTCCGGCTCCGAAATCCGGCGGTCAAGGCGTGGTTCTCGCGCCGGTTCCAGGGGCTGTTCCGGGAGCGGGAGAGCGATCACCTGTCCGGCGTCGTGTGGATGCTGGGCGGCGTCCTCTCGGCGGCCATTCTGGTCCAGCCTGTGCCCCTCGCGTGCGCGGCGCTTCTCTACCTGATCCTGGGAGACGGGGTCGCCAGCCTGGCCGGGATCGGATTCCGTGGGCCCCACTGGCCTCAGTCCCCGAAGCGCATCAGTGGAAGCGTCGCTTGTTTTGCCGTCTGCCTGGTGATCGGTGCCCTCCTTGTCGCGCCCTCGTTCGGTTGGAAGGGAGTTCTGCTGGGAGCGGTGGCGGCCACGGCCCTGGAATGGGGCGTTCTCCCGGGCAATGACAACCTGACCATTCCGCTCGGCGTTTCCCTTGTCTTCGTCCTCCTCTACGGTTTGCGGCCTCTCGGGTTCTGAACCGAAGGCGAACTTGATAGATTGGCGCCCATGAAAACCCGCGTTCTGGGAAAGACCGGCTGGCCTGTTTCCGAGATCGGTTTCGGGGGCTGGGGCATCGGCGCGAAATGGTGGGGCCCGACGGACGACGCCGAATCGAAGGCGGCGCTGACCGCCGCCTGGAATGCCGGGGTGACGTTTTTCGACACGGCGTATGTGTATGGCGACGGGCACAGCGAGAAGCTGATCGCCGAAGCCCTGGCGGGCAAGCCTGCCATTGTCGCCACGAAAATTCCGCCGAAGAACCAGTCCTGGCCCGCCAGGCGTGACACGCCGCTGGAGGACGCGTTCCCCGAGAGCTGGATTCGCTCCTGCACGGAGCGGAGCCTGAAGAATCTGAAACGGGACACGCTGGATCTTCAACAGTTCCACACGTGGACGGACGCCTGGGCGGGCCGCGACGAATGGAAGGAAACCATCTCCGCCCTGAAGAAGGAAGGCAAGATCAGGGCCTTCGGCGTGTCAATCGCCGACCACGCACCGGAGACCGCGCTGGACCTGGTGGCGTCCGGACTGATCGACACAGTTCAGGTGATATTTAATATTTTCGACCAGTCGCCCGCGGATGAGCTGCTTGGTCTTTGCAGGAAACACAACGTGGGCGTCATTGTCCGCGTCCCGCTTGATGAAGGGGGACTGACCGGAACGCTCACCCGCGACACGCGTTTTCCCGAAGGCGATTTCCGGGAGAAATACTTTCGCGGTGACAATTTGGCTCAAACGGTGGAGCGGGTGGAACGCCTTTGCGCGCTTCTGGGACCTGAAGCGAAGACGATGCCGGAGCTGGCGCTGCGTTTTCTCCTGTCTCATCCGGACGTGACGACGGTGATCGCCGGCATGCGCCGGCCGCGGCACGTCGCGGAAAACACGGCTGTGTCTGACGGGCGCGCGCTTTCAGCGACGTTAAAAAACGGTTTGAAGACGCATTCCTGGAAACGAAACTTTTACGGGTGGTGGGATTAACATGAGAATGGACACGACAATCAAACGCAAGCGTCGCATTCCCGGGCTCTCCCGGTCCGCATGGCTCGGAATTGGTGTCGCCTTTGTGGCGCTTTCTTTCGTGATGGCGGGGGCCTCGCTCTGGGAAGCCTTTGGCGGCGCCGCCAATGTTCGTGTCATCCGGGTTCCCGGTTTCCACGAGCTGAAGCTGGATGAGGCGGGACTTTACGTCGGCGTCTATCAGCAGACCGGCACCGCCGCGATCCCGGCCCGGGAGCTTTCCCAGCTGGACGTTCGTGTCATGGCCAAGGACGAGTACGAAGAAGTCCCGGTGCTGATGAACACGTCGGGGCAGGCCGTGTCCCGCATGGGCTTCCGCGGAATGCCCGTTTTCAATTTCGTGGCCCCCAAGGCCGGCGACTATACGTTAAGCGCGGTCTACGTGCAGGGGATGACCGGCCCCAACGTGCCGATCATGGTTTTCCACCAGGGCGTTATCGACGTGAAGCAGACGCTCATAGTGGGCGCGCTGTTTTTCGCTCTGTTCCTCTGCCTGGGCATCTGGGTGCTCGTGAAAAGCACCACCTGGGCGGCCGAGCCCGAGTCGCTCCCGGCCCGGCATTGATGCCGACCCAACATTCATTTTTCCGTCGATGTTTACATGAGCGATTGTTTTCTGCTACGCTGCTGACTCTTCACCCCCCCTTCAAATGAGATTTCGTCCCTGGAACCAGAAGCAGCAGCGATCCCGGCGTCCTAACAACCAGCAGTTCAACCGTCCGCCGCGGGGGCCGCAGCAGCCAAACAGAAACGCTCCGCAGAAAAGCGAGGCGGAGATTCGCTTTTTTGATGGCATCTCCATCGATCCTGCTCCCCGCATCCACCTCGACAAGGGTCTCAATGAGCCCACGGTCCGCGCTCTCGATCTCCTCTGTCCCATCGGCAAGGGCCAGCGCGGCCTGATCGTTTCTCCGCCGAAGTCCGGCAAGACCACTTTCCTCAAGCACATCACCCAGGCTATCGTCGCCGCTGAGCCGACCATGAAGGTTTACGTCATGCTCGTGGACGAACGCCCCGAAGAAGTGACCGATTTCAAACGCACCGTGAACGCCGAAGTCTGGTCATCGACGTCCGACCAGTCTTACGACAACCACATCCGCATCACCGACCAGCTGATGAAAAAGGCCGTCGAGGAAGCGGGCCAGGGCCAGCATGTGATGGTGCTGATCGATTCACTCACCCGTCTCGCGCGCGTTCACAACAGCGCGGTTCGCGGTGGCGGACGCACGCTCTCGGGCGGCGTCGACGCGCAGGGGCTTTTGATCCCCCGCAAGATTTTCGGAACCGCCCGCAACATCGAGAACGGCGGCTCGCTCGGCATCCTGGCCACGATCCTCGTCCAGACGGGCAGCCGCATGGACGACGTCATTTTCCAGGAGTTCAAGGGAACGGGCAACATGGAAGTCGTGCTGTCCCGCGAAATTTCCGACCGCCGCATTTTCCCTGCCATCAACGTTCGCGAGTCCGGAACGCGCAAGGAAGAGAAGCTGCTGACGCCCGAGGAGCTGAAGGCCAGCCACACGTTGCGCGCGGCTCTGGCGGGAATGGGCGACATCGAGGCGGCTCAGGCTCTAACGGATCTCCTCCGCAAGCAACCTTCCAACGCGGCAATCGTCGCGTCTCTCCAGTAACCCAGCAAAAACCGGGTCGTTAGGCGGCGTCTCCGGTTTTGACCTGGACCGCCGGCTGCTCCACGAATTCGCGGAGCGCGTGGACCAGGATCGGGCGTTTGTGCCCGCGCAGGTAGGCAAGGGTGAGCGTTTTCACCCGGACGTAGGATTCCACTTTCTCATAGACACTGTCGCTTATCAAAATTTTCGTTCCGAACTTCTTGTTGAGTTCCTCGATGCGGGCCGCCACGTTCACCGCGTCTCCCACCACTGTGTAGTCCATTCTCCGCTCCGATCCGATGTGGCCCGCGATCACTTCGCCCGTGTGTATGCCGATGCCGATCTGGATGGGCGTTTTCCGCTGCGATTCCCGCCTCTTGTTCAGCCGCTCGACATTCGCGACGAGCCGCGCCGCCACGCGCACCGCGCGCACCGGGTCGTCGTCATGCAGGATCGGCGCGCCGAACACCACGCAGACGCCGTCGCCGTGGAATTTGTCGATGGTGCCGTCCTGCTCCATGATGATCTCGACGGTTTCCTTCCAGTATTCGTTCAGGAAAACCTGCAGTTCGTCCGGCGAGAGCTGCTCGCAGATCGAGGTGTAGTTGCGGATGTCACAGAACATGATGGTTGCGTTGCGCCGCAGGCCGCCGACTTTCGGATTTTCCTTGATGAGGATTTCGGCGATCTTCGGATCCATGATGCGGCCCAGCGAGTGCCGCATGCGGTCCCGTTCCTGAATTCCTTCCACCATATTGTTGAAAGCGCGCGCCAGGTCGGCGAGGTCATCGTCGTTGGGAACCGAAAGCAGGACGTCGAGCTGTCCGATGCTGACTTTCTTGATCGCGGCCACAAGACTCGGCAGGAATCCCTCTCGTCGACGGAGGATCGTGAAGCTTCCAAAAAAAGCGATGAGCGCGCCTGCGATCGGGAACAGGAGCGTCTGGCGCTTCAGCCGCTCTGCGGCCAGCGATTCTCCGGCGAGATCAAAGTTCACGTTGCCGACCACGTGGTTGTAGCCGTCGGTGAGCGGGAGGACAAATTGTTTGGCGCGGAAGTGGGCGCGGTTGTTCTCGGTCACCGCGCTGATGACTTCACCGGAGCTCGAGACCGCCGACGCCGATGTGACGCGTGCGTTGGCGACGGCTTCGGTCAGCGCGTTGTCGAGGGCGGCGCGGGATTCTTTGGAGCGGCCCTGCCATTCCGAGACGAGATAGGCGTTCCCGACGCGGTGGGCCAGCAGCATGATTTCAGATTGTGCGACCTTCTCGGCTTGAGGAACGGTATCGCGGCTGGCCTGATAGAGGGCCGCTCCGACCGCGATGGACAGGAGGAACGAAAAACTGAGCGGTTTTCCCGCGAGTTCCAGGACGTATTTCATGGGTGATTGTTGGTCTACAGGAAGGGTAGGCCCGGGAACCGTGCCTTTCAAGAGGGATCACTCCCGACGGAAAATAGGCGCCAGCAAAAGGCAAAAAATGGCCAGAAGGATGGCCAGCGAGGCGAGTCGAACGACCCCGATGGACGGGGGCGGCTCATACGCGATTTTGAGCGCGTCAATTTCCACCGGACCCGAAAGGAGTTCGAGCCGGCCATCCGGAGTAGAACCCAGAGCGAGAAACTTTTCCGCCGCAGAAGCGCGAAGCCAGGGATGAAAACTCATCGCCAATTCACAGGGATATGAGACCCGGGTTGCAGTGGAGAAAGTCAGGAGATACCCGCCCCGGGCGCTGTAGGCGACGGATGCCAGGTTATTCGAGGTGGCGGCGGCCAGGCCGAACCGGTTTTCGAACGGCGTGATTTCGAAAAGAGAAAGCGTGCTGGCCGGCATTCCGGCGGCGGGCCAAACGCGTTTCATCCACCGCACCTTGTCCAGCCTCTCGGCAGATTCGTGCCGTGTTGTCGCGATGAAGCGAACGCCATGGCGCGCCAACTCGGCCTGGGCGGGAAGAACCGAATCCGGGAAACCGCGTGACATGAGAAACAGGGGCATCGATCCCCGGGTGCCTTCGGGAAGGCCGCCGCCCTGGTCCCAGTACAGCGGATTCGCGAGCGCCAGACGCTGGTTGAAGAAATGAGGTGAGCCAATGGTTTGAACCGTGGACCGGTCGTTTTCCGAGAGGAGGTAGTCACCGGGGACAAACCGGGCCGCGAGCGCCGCTTCGAGCGGCGCGAGTTCGAGCGTGGCCAGCGACGGGGCGGCGGAAGCATTGGTCCGTGCACGATTGGCCGCATGGATGGATAGCCCTGCGACAGCGAGCGTGACCGCGAACAGGGCCACGTCCCGCCGGCGGGCCTCCGCTATTCTGTAAAGCGACTCCAGCGCGTAAGCCGCCGGCATCAGCATGATCCACAGATAGAACCCTTCGAACCGGGCACGCTGACTGGCGCCGAACAGATGGCCGGCCAGCGGATTCACGCCGAGCGAGAGCGCGAAAGAAACCGCGCCGGTTCCGGTGAAGAAAATGAATTCTCGACGGTAACGGACGGCGCTCAGCGCGGCGATGCCGCCCAGCGACAGAACAGCGACGACGAGGCCTCCGGCGTCGCGGAAGGACGCGAGCGCTTTCCAGGTTCCTGTCAGCGTCTCGGTGATGAACGGGTCGGTGACGAGGATATTTCCGCGGTTCAGGAGAAACGGAAACCATTGATAGGCGCCGATCAGAAGCGCGATCACGGCGGCCAGCGCCGATAAACCCGCCCGCCGCCGCAGGTCTGCGCGTCCCACGGATTCAACGGCCACCAGAAGAAGGGCCGCGAAGGTCAACCAATAGGCGCAGAAAGGATGGGCCAGGATGGTCAGCCCTCCCAGAAGGCCCGCGCGGGACGCGCCCCGGACGCCCGTGGTGGTCAGAAAGCCTTTGATTTCGGCCAGCGCCAGAATGGCGAGGACAAACCCCAGCCCGTTGGGAAGAAGGCCCAGCCAGAAAAGGGATTGAATGCCGAAGGTCCGCGGCGCGTCCAGCGCGATCACGAGACAGGCAGTGAGGGCTGCGGGGAGAGGCCGGACTCCGAAGCGCTTCAGGAAATGGAACGAGGCGGGAACGGCGGTGATCCAGACGGCGGCGAGGAGAACGCGGGCGCCCGTTTCTTCGGCGATCATGCTGGCCAGTCCCAGCACCCAGGCGGAGAGTGGCGGATAGACTTCGGTCATCGGCAATCCGCCGTGCCAATAGGGAAACCAGCCGGTAAGTCGGCCCGCGCCCAGAACGTCCGTCATGAAGGTGCGGGCGCGGAACAGATGGCCGCCGAAATCCCAGGACCGGAGGACGAGACGCGGGTCGAGCGTGTGCCAAACCGCCCAGAGCATGAGGACCGCGGCGCCCGGGAGGATCAGCGCGGCCGGCACGCGAGGAGATCGTTCTTCCATGGAGGATCTTTTACAACGGAGTGAGCGGCTCCGCCACCATTAGCCGCTGACCCATGTTGTACGGCGGGGGTGAATGTCGATATACTGGGGCGACAATGCAAATCCGTCCCCCCACCGCGGCCGGCGGAGCTCCGGCTCCGGATGGATTCCGCTGGATCGGTTTTCTCTTCCTCTTTCTCCACGCCGCGAAAATGTTGAGCTGGTTTCGCGATGTTAATTTCTCAGCGCCGCTTCCCATTCTCAACGTCGACTATGCGCAGTACTACGGGCGCGCGCTTCGCATGCATCATTTCCTGGCCGCGAGCGGCCGCATCTGGGGATACGATCCGTTCGACATGGCGGGGTACATCTCAGGCCCATTCCTTGAAGTCGGCACGCATCTCCTGACCCTCGTCGCGCACGCGCTGGTCCCGTTCGTCTCCCTCGAGCGCTCCCTGCTCTTCCTTGAAATTTCTGGTCTCGCGGTGGCGCCCTTTTTCATCCTGCTGGCGGTGCGTGCCGCCGGAGGAACGCGTCTGCAGGCCTGGTCCGCGTTCGGGTTCACGATTCCGCTCTACGGCTTCATCGATCCGTTCAGCGCGACGATGATCCGCATCGGTCTCTGGGGTTTCATGATCTCTAGCTTCGCGGCGCCCTTACAGGTTGCGCTCGCCTGGCGGTGGATGAACCGGGGCGGCGCGCTGAACGGCGCCGCTTTCACGCTGGTAACCGCGGCGATTTTCGGCCTTCATCCGGCGTCGCTGGTTGTGGTCGCGATTCCGAACGCTCTGTTGTTCCTAACCCAGGCTTCCCGCGCCGGCGTGCGGCGTTCGCTTGTCACGCTGATTCTGGGGGCCATCGCGGTGGCCGCGAACCTGTACTGGATTCGGCCATTCGTGGCGTTTTCCGAGTGGAAAGCGGACGCGCCCTATTTCCTGACGGCGGGTCTGTCGGATCTGTGGGATCTCATGTCTCCCGTCGGGAAAGACATCCTTTACGGAATGCGGTTTGTCGCGCTCTTGTATGTGGTCGGCCTCGCGGGCGGCGCGCTCGTCTCCCTTTTCCGGCGCGACCGGCGGATGTGGATTGTCATCGCGGGTTGGCTGGGATGGTTGTTCCTCGTCAGTTTTTTTGGAAGCGCCTTCCCGGTCCTGAGCACGCTTCAGCCCGGCCGGAATTCTTTCCCGTTCTGGGTTCTCTGCGGTGTGCTGGCGGGAATGTCCGCGCCGACCGCCATTCTGGCGCGGCAGAACCGCCGCTGGTTCGCGTCCGCGCTTTTCCTTCTGTCGGTTGGCATCATGTTCACACGGGCATCGCTGGCCGCCTGGTATTTCCCGCCGCTCACCAACCAGCTGCCGAAAGGACAGGAAGAGTCTCTCGCTTACTTAAAGACCGCCGACGTTCAGGGACGCGTGATGCTCGAGTGCGTGGACACGGCGCTGCCGCACATGGCGGACATCGCGCCCTGGCGAACGGGCAAGATTTTCTTCGGCGGCCAGCATCCCGGGAATTTTCTGACCGCGCGATCCAGTCTTTTTTCCGGCATGTACAAGGGCCAGAACGGATTCGAGATGAACAATCCGGTCGCGTTCGGTCACCCGTTGAAAACGATGGGGCAGGACACGTTCGCCCGGTACCTCGCGACGTACAATGTGGGCATGATCGCGGCGCGCTCAAGGTCCATGAATGCCGAGATGGAACGCCTTCAGCCTCTGCTCGGCAGTCCCGTGCGGGCGGGAGACTACCGGTTCTATTCCGTACTGGCGCGCTCGGGATGGCTGGCGGAAGGGTCCGGCACCGTTCGCTTTGATTACGACCGGATCCAGATCAACGAGGCGTCGACGGGAAAAATTGTGGTGAAGGCGCATTGGATCAAGACGTTCAAGGCCGATCCACCCGTGCCGCTCGAGCCCGTTTATCTCCTGGACGATCCCGTTCCGTTCATTTCAGTCGACAACGCGCGCGGCGCAAAGGACATCCTGATCTACAATGCCGGCCTCTGATTTCATCCCGCAACGCATCCTCGTTCGCGTCCCGCAGTGGCTGGGCGATGCGATCGTCAGCACGGTTTTTATTCGCCGTCTCCGGCGGAAATATCCGAACGCGCATATCGCCGTCGCGTGCCGTCCGTATCTGTCGCCTGTGTTCAATGGGTTCGACGCGCTGAACGAAGTGATTCCGCTTCCGCGGGAAGCGGGCACGTTCGGCGCGGCGCGGTTGATTCGGGCCGGTCATTTCGACACGGCCTATGTGCTGCCGCAGTCGGCGCGCACAGCGCTGGAATGCTTTTTCGGCGGCGTGTCCCGGCGAATCGGATTTGGCGGGGACCTTCGGTCCCTTCTGTTTACGGAAACCCGGACCTATGATTTTTCCCGGCTTTACCCGCGCCGCTACCTGGCGCTGATGGACGATGAGGGTCTGGATCTGGACGCGACGCCGCCGTATTTCCCGTCGCCCGAACCGTCGCCGGAACGGGTCGTCGAAATTTTTGGTCAATCCCACGAGACGCCGCTGCTGGGACTGGCGCCCGCCTCGATCGCGCCCGCCCGCACGTGGGACGCCGCCCGGTTTACCGAAGCCGCGCGCCGTCTTCACGCCCGGCACGGCGGAACAGTGGTTCTGATGGGAACCGCGAAAGAGAAAGACGCCATCCTGTCGATCCGCGCCGCACTGGAGCAGGCCCGCGTCCCCGTGCTGGACACAACGGCCCGGCTCTCACTGCCGGAACTCGGGTGGATGATACGCCGCCTGGACCGGTTTCTCGTGAATGACTCAGGCCTCATGCATGTTGCGGCCTGCTTCGGGATCCGGACGGTCATTCCCTTCGGGTCCAGCGATCCCGCCGTGATTCTTCCGCCGTGGGGCCGGTTCGAAGGGCCTTACCGCCAGGTCATTGAGTGCCAGCCGTGCCGACGCAACACGTGCGCCCGTTTCGGTGAGCTCAAATTCGCCTGCCTGAAAGCGATCACCGTTGACGACGTGGTGTCGGCCTTCGATCGCCTCGATGCGGCACAATGAACGCCGCCCTGGGTTCCTATGACCACTTTTTTTCCTGTCGCTGGCTGAGTCGGCGCGCGGCGTTCCGGTTCCTGTTTGTGGTTTTCCTCGCGCTCCACGCGGCGAAAGTATTGCGCCTTGTTCCGCTGGACATGTTCGGAAACGGACGCGCTCCGATCGAGCAGCTGCACAGCGCCGCCTTCACCGATATTGTCCGTGACCGGGAAGCGCCGTCCCGTGGATACGACCCCTACATTGCCGGAAGCATCCGCTCGGGTCTCGGAATGGCGCCTTCGTCGACGCTTCCGGTTCTGTTCGACCGCCTGATCCGGTGGGCGGTCAGCCCGGTACTTTCCTGCAAGCTCTTTGTCTTCACGGCTATTTTCACCGGGCCGCTGCTGCTTTTTTTCGCAGCCCGCGCGTTTCAATTGAGGCGGGTTGTTTCCCTGTTGGCGGCCGTCATCGTGTCGGCCGGATTCCTGAGTTACGATGAAGTCTCGGAGCGGTTGATCTATGGGGGTTACCTGTCGTTCTGGTTCGGGTCTTTCGTCGCGATCCTGAATGCGGGATGTCTTTATGGGTGGGCGGTGACGGCCCGGAGAAGATTTGCGGTCGGCTTCGTCCTATCGTCGATCCTCCTTCCGGAAGCGGATCCGGTTTTTCTTGTTCCCCAGATTGTCGCGTGGACCGCCCTGCTTGTTGTTATCGACGGACCGGCTCGATGGAAAGCCCTGCAGCTTCTTCTGACGGGCGTCGCCGCGTCAACCGCCGCCAATTTTTCCTGGGCGCACTCCTACCTTGGCGCCCGTTTCGTCTCCGTGCCCCTGGATCCCTGGGCGCCCGAAGGACGGCGAGGACTGATTGAACTCTGGGTTCCGGGAATCGGGAACTGGCAGGCGTGGCTGAATTCACTGTCCCGCACCTATCTCGCCGTCTTCGCCGTGACCGGGTTGTGCCGGGGATTTCCGGGCAACGTTCGCGTCGCAAAGATTCTGGCGATCTGGGCCCTGGGCCTGATCCCGCTGGCGTTCTTTCCCGCTCCCTTCGGACTGTCCACCGCTTCTGACTGGGGCCGCCTCTCATTTCTTCTCACGACGCTTCTCGTGATTCCGGCGTCCGTCTTCTCGGCGGAAGTGTTCCTGAAGCCACACAGCGTGCGAATTCTTCTTTTTGCGTGGTACCTCTGGTTTTCGCTCACCTGGCAGGTGATGAACCGGTACAACCCACGGCCGCTGGCCGATGACCTGAGACCCGCCGCGCAGCACTTGTTGCTGGATCTGCGTGGCATTCCCCCGGAAGGGCGGGTGCTGGTTCAGTTTGAAGATCAATTCTCCGAGGGATTGCGGTTGGCGTCGATTGAGCGTCGCCATGTTTTCACGGGAATTCCGATTCCTGTCTCCATTCATTCCTCAGGGCCGGCCGCGACCTTCACCCGGGCAGGCGAGACCTGGATTCTCTACGGGAAGCCCCTGGCCAGCTACCGCAACGGGGATCTCGCGGACCTGTTCCAGCGCAACAACCTGCGGTACGTCATCGCCGTGACGCCAGGCGTTCATCAGTTTTTCCTGCGGAAGGCGGATTTCGAAGAAATTCCATCTACGGGCCAGGGCGCTTACTGGATTCACCGCTTCAAGGGTGACTCTGCGGAGGTTCGCCTTGGGCGCTGACACGCCGTTGCTCAACTTTCTGAAGAGACGTTGGGTTCCGCTCCTCATTGCGCTCCATGTGGCGAAGATGGCGTACTGGTTTCATGCGGTCAGTTTCGGCGGCTCTCTTCCGCTGGTCAACGTCGACTACATCCAGTTCTATGGCCGCGCATTGCGCATGCACGAGTTCCTTTCCCGGAGTGGCCGCATCTGGGGTTACGATCCGTATGACATGGGCGGTTATCTTTCGGGTCCGTTCCTGGAAGTCGGCACGCATGCCCTGGCGCTTGCGGCGCATGCGCTGTCGCATCTGATCCCGGTCGGCGTCTCTCTGCTGGTAATGGAGATCCTGGGGTTATCGGTCGCGCCGTTCCTGCTCGTCCTGGGCGCGCGTCTTCTGGGGGCCACCCGCGAGCAGTCGTGGGCGACCTTCGGACTCGCCATCTTCCTGATCGGAGGCGTCGAGCAATTCTCCACCGGGATGTACAAGCTGGGGCTCTGGGGATGGATGGTGTCTTCCTTTCTCGCGTTGCCACAGATCGGGCTTCTGTGGCGCTGGCTGAACGGACCCACCTGGAAACGCTGGCTTGCCTTCGTCGCCTGCTGGGCCCTGGGCAGCATGATCCATCCATCGGAGTTCATCAATGTGGCCGTGCCGGCGTTCGCGGCCTATGCGCTGACCTTCCGGTCTCTTCCGGTCCGGCGTCACCTGGAACTCTATGCCGCGGCCGCGGTCGCCGTCGCGGCCAACTGGTTCTGGATTCATCCCTTCATCGCGTTTTCTCAATGGCGTGTGACGGCGCCCTATTACGATACCGCGGGTCTCCTGGATCTTTTTCACCGGTTTGGTCCTCTTCAGGTGGACTTCTACTCATCGGTCCGGGCGATCATCCACGTTCTCGTCGCGGCGCTCGCGATCTGCTCGCTGGCGGGCCTCCGGGAAAAAAATCGCCCGCTCTTTTTTCTCCTGGCCACGTGGCTCGGCTGGCTGGCGCTTGTCTGCTACTTCGGCTCCTCGCTTCCCTGGGTCAGCACGCTTCAGCCTGGCCGAAACGAGTTTCCGCTCTGGCTCCTGTGCTACGTGCTGGCCGGTTTTTCATTGGGGGAGGTCCTCCTCCCCAGCGAGCGGGCCTTCCGGATCGCGCTCCTGCTCGGAACGTTCGCGCTGGCCTACAGTTTCGAACTGACGCCCGATGGATCACCCTGGTCAAAGTTCGCGGCGCCTCTGACGAACCGGCTACCGGTCTGGCAGGACCAGCTCATTGAATACCTGAAGGAGAACAAACCGAGGGACGGACGCGTCCTGCTCGAGTGCAACGACGACCTGCAGCCTCATTTCGCGGACGTGATTCCGATGATGACCGGCGCCATGCTGATCGGCGGCCAGCACCCGGGTTCGTTCCTCGCGGCGAAGTTCACGCTTTTCTCCGGCACCTACGTGATTTTCCAGGAGACACGGAAAGACGATCCCATCGCGTTCGGGAAAAATCTTCGCGACATGGGCGAAGCCAGCTTCTCGCAATATCTGGATCTTTACAATGTTCGCCTGGTGATCGCGCGCACCCCGCAGACGCTGCAGATCCTCTCGGGTTTCCACGCCGTGCTGGTTCCAGAAACGTCGTTTCCTCCGCACAAGGTGTTTCGCGTGGCGAAGCCCTCCACCTGGTTTGCGGAAGGATCCGGAGAGGTCGCATTCGACTACGACCGTATCACGATCAATCATCCGTCCGCGGGCCGGCTCGTTCTGAAATCGCACTGGCTCTCGACCTTCCGATCGTCCCCCGGCGTTTCCCTGTCGCCCATCTATCTGATGGACGATCCGGTGCCGTTCATCGCCATCGACAATGCCGCCGGGCTCAGCCACATCGAGATTTTCAACGCGGGTCTGCCGTCCGTGATCGACCGCCTCCACGGGAAATTCCACGACGATTGGGGCCGGCGGTGATGTTGATGCGGCGGAACGACGGGTATATACTCGCTTTCACCATGCGCATCCGTTTTGGTTGGCTTCCCATCGCCCTGCTCGCACTTCCGCTCTGCGGGATGTCCGCTTTCGCCGCGCCGCGAGCCAGGCCCAACGTCGTCGTGATCATGGTCGACACGCTCCGGGCCGACCACCTGGGGTGCTATGGATTCAAAGGCAACATTTCCCCGGTCATCGACAAGTTCGCGAAGGAAAGCGTCATGTTCGAGCGGTGCTCGAGCGCCGCCTCGTGGACGATGCCCTCCGTTGTGTCGTTCCTGACGGGCCTCTATCCAGAACGGCACGGCGTCATTCACGCGGCGCTTTCCGACGACGGAAGGGACCCGAAGCACCTTGAGTTTCTTTCCCCGAACATAAAGACCATGGCGGAGATCTTTTCCGCGAACGGATACCGCACCGTCGGCATCGTGGCGAACCCGTGGCTGAAGCCCGAGTCAACGATGGGACGAGGGTACGACGAGTATCGGTTCATCGACCGCGAGACGATGCTGGAATCGACAACGGATTGGCTGAAGGTCGATTCCGTCACGGTTTCTACCGCGCCTCTCTTTCTCTACGTCCATATTCTCGACGTTCACGGGCACTACCAGTTTTCCGAGGACGATTTTGCGCAGATGGCGTCCATCGTGAAGGACGGCCCCGACCGGCCCTTGACCGCCATGGAGAAGAAGGAACAGATCTCGTGGTATATGAAGGAAACATTCCGGGACCATCCCGAGCGGGCAGACACCGTCATGAATTGGCGGGCCGCGTACGCAGGTGGAGTGAAGCGCTTCGACCGACACGTTGTATCGTTGTTCGATGCCCTCAAGACGAGCGGTCTCATGGACAGCAGCATCGTCATTTTCACCTCCGACCACGGGGAGGGGCTGTTTGAACGAGGCTGGCTCGAGCACGGCAAGACCGTCAACATTGAGGAAATTCAGGTGCCGCTGCTTATCCGCATGCCCGGCGGAAAGCAGGCCGGCCGGCATGTCCGACCGTGGGTCGATCTCGTCGACGTCCTTCCCACGCTTGCCGACCTTTGCTCGCTGCAAACCGGCGGCGCCCAGATGCAGGGTATTTCGCTGGCGCCGGCGATGAACGGAACGCCGCTGCCGGAGCGGGCGGTTTTTTCCTCCACCAACATGCGGGAGTCTGTCCAGATTTCGGCGATTCGCGGGAACCTGCAGTTGTTGTCGTTCGGGCAGCGACCGCTAAAACTGTTTGATCTGGCCGCGGACAGACAAGAGAAGACCGACCTTTTCCCTTCGTTGCCGAAGAAGGCGGAAACGCTTCGCGCCGATATGGACGCGTACGTGAAAAAGCCCAGTGCGCCTAAAAAGAAGCAGGAAGAAAAAGCGCCAATGAGCGATGAAATGAGGGAGCAGCTTCGCTCCCTCGGCTATCTCCAATAGGATGACCTCGGCCAGGGCCTTCCGGCTTCTTCTCCTCCTCTTCATCGCGCTTCACGCCTGGAAGGTTTTCCGCCTTCTGCCCATTCAACGTTTCTCCGACGGCCAGCCACTGGTCGAATACCACTACAGTCAGATCTACGTCGACGTCCTTCAGGATCGCGAGTTCAGAAAGGAAACAGGGCACTCGTGGGGTTACGACCCGTACACCGGTGCGGGCCAGATATCGGGCGCGGGTCTCGTGCCCGAATCCCATGCGGTGTTACTGCTGGACCGCTTCCTGCGCGTCGCTGACCGGCCCGACACCACAATAAAGATTTTCGCCGCGTTGGCTCTCCTGGCCGGGCCATTTCTTCTCTTTGGCGCCGCGCGGATGTTCCGCT